>DASYNV010000001.1:0-1554 GCA_036008365.1 Steroidobacteraceae bacterium
ACGCAGTCGATGCCGCGCTGATAGCAGGCTGCCGCAAAACCGGCCAGGTCGCCGATCACCCCGCCACCGAGCGCCACGATCACGCCGTCGCGTCCGAAACGATTGGCGATCAGCACATCGAATACGCGGTTGGCGGAAGCCAGCGTCTTATGCGCTTCGCCGTCCGGCAAGATCACTTCAATCAGTCGTCGACCGTGCAAACCCCGCTTGACGCGCTCGGCGTAGAGCGGCGCCACGACCGTGTTGCTGATCAGCAGCACGTCGCTGGCCGGAATGTGCCCGGCCAGTACCGTCGGCGAGCTCAGCAGGCCTGGTCCGATCAGGATCGGATACGAGCGTTCGCCCAGGTTGACGCTCAGGGTCTGCATGTAGTGATGGCCGCGTCGGCAGCCGCCGGCGGCTGCAACGATTCCTGATACTTCTGCAGAATGTAGTCGCCCACCGTGGGCACGCGCCGATGATCGGTCGAGACGATCAGATCGGCTGTCTCCCGGTACAGCGGCTCACGCACGCGCAGCAGCTCGCCCAGGCGCAGCATCGGCTCGGCGCCGTGCAGCAGCGGACGGTGCCGCGTACGTGCAGCGCGCTCAGCCTGCTGCGCCACCGAAGTCTCGAGATAGACCGCCCAGCCGCGTGCCCTGAGATGCTCACGCGTGGCGGGGTTCAGCACCGCGCCCCCGCCGGTGGCGAGCACGATGCACCGGCGCGCACTCAGCTCCGCAATCACTTCGCACTCGCGGTGACGAAAGCCCGCCTCGCCCTCGCGCTCGAAGATCAGCGGAATATCGGCGCCGGTGCGCTGCTCGATTTCGTGGTCGCTGTCGAAGAATGGATAGTCGAGCACGCGCGCCAGGTACTTGCCTACCGCAGTCTTGCCCGAGCCCATGGGCCCGATCAGAAAGATATTGTGCTGGCCGATCATCCGCAGTCCGCCGCCGCACCGGCACCCGGACTGCAGGTTACACCAAACGCGGCGGGGGTAGCGGGCGGGCTACTTCCAGCAGTCCGTGACGTTGGGCGTCGAGGTCTGCAGGCCGGTGCTCGTGAGCGTGAAGTTCGCGCACGCGGTGTCTTTGGTCTGGTTGCCGATCGGAGTCGCCGTGATCGTGTAGGTCGGCGCCACCGCCGGCGGTCCGACCACGTAGGCCGTGAAGGCGACATTGACGGTGTAGTAGCCATTGCCGACCGACATGGGGAAAGCGGCCGCCACTGCGCCATACCCGAGATCCGAGGGCGTTGAGCTATAGGTATTGTTGGTGTTGTAGAAGCGCTCCTCGCGCCCGGCCAGATCGAGCAGCGCGGTCTTGGCCTCGGTACGGCGCGACTTGCGCACCTTGTCGATATAGCTCGGCACGGCAATGCCGACCAGCACCGAGATGATGACGACCGTGACCATGAGCTCGATCAGACTGAAGCCTGAAGAGCGCGTCATGATGTGCCTGCGCATACTGCTGTTCCTCTTTGTCCTCGCGGTTACCGCAACTCTACCCAGGTCAGTCGATTGACCGAGGTGTTGGACAGCGACACCTGCTGGGTGCCACCGGGAGCCGAGCC
>DASYNV010000002.1:0-1909 GCA_036008365.1 Steroidobacteraceae bacterium
ATCTCGAGGTGTGGGCGCGGCTGCATTACGTCTATCCCTATCCGCACGTCGATGCGTTGATCCCGCTCATGAACGAGCGCGGCGTGCTGCCCTACCTCGATGTTCCTTTCCAGCACGGCAGTCCCACGGTGCTCAAACGCATGCGTCGCCCGGCGCACGCCGAGGACACGCTGCGGCGGATCGAGCGCTGGCGCGTGCAGCGGCCCGAGCTCACGCTGCGCAGCACTTTCATCGTCGGATTTCCGGGCGAGACCGAGACCGAATTCGAACAACTGCTGAACTGGCTCGAGGCCGCCCAGCTCGATCGGGTCGGCTGCTTCAAGTATTCGCCGGTCGAGGGCGCGGCGGCCAATGCAATCGCCGAACCGGTACCCGAGCCGGTCAAGGAAGAACGCTACCAGCGCTTCATGGAGCGAGCCGGGGCCATCAGCGCCGCGCGCCTCGGTGCGCGTGTCGGCCGCCGTTGCCGCGTACTGATCGACGCGATCGAGCGCGGCGCCGCGATCGCGCGCAGCGCCGGCGAAGCGCCCGAGATCGACGGCATCGTGCGCGTGCGCGGCGGCGGCAAGCTTAAAGTGGGCGAGTTCGTGGAGGTCGAGATCACGGCCGCCGGGACCTACGACCTGGAAGCGCGAACTATTTAGCCGGCGGCTCGGTCGGAACCGGCGGCGGCGACGACTGGTTGCGTACGCCCGGCCGTTCCGCCGTGAACCAGACGGCGATATCCCAGGCGTTGTGAATGCCGAGGAACAGCAGCAACAGCGACACGCCGGCGGTGATGTAGAGCGCCAGCGCCACGTGCGAGGGCGCGAGTACCCCTGCTGAGAGCAGCGCCAGGTAGCAGGTCAACGGCAGCAGAACATTCCAGATCCAGTCTGCCGCCACCGGCTTGTATTCGGGCCCGATGCGCTTCACATGCAGTGCGGTGCCGGCGGTATAGAGCACGCCCCATAATCCGAGCACGCCCAGTAACAGGGCGACGCCGGAGCTGGTTTGCCCGGGAATATTGAGCAGCGCTGACAGAGCGAGTGCCGAGCTGAAATGAATGATCGTCGGCGTGATGAATGCTCGCAGCCCCGTGAGGCGCACGGGATGCGCATCGGACACCAGAGCAATCACGACGAACGTGAGTCCCGTCAGTCCGCCGGCCGATGAGCCGATGATGACGTAGAAGTTGCTCCAGGCTTCGATCAGCAGTGCGGTGTGTTCCACGGCTCAATGTTCGCTTTCAGGTGTGTCGTCACTCGCGCTACCAAGGATGCCGGTCGCCAGGTAGTTCAGCTCAGCATCGGTCGGCAGCTCGTGGCTAAGCAACCATCTGGCGCGCTGCTCCAGTGCGGCTGGTACCAGCACTATCGAGCCCTGCTCGAGTCCCGGCACTGGCGCAAGATTCTTGACGGTCACCGGAATCGACTCGGTGCGAAGTCGATTGGCCAGGACCTCTGCAGCGATGTGATCGGAGCAGACCTGCAACGAAACGAGGTCGTCTTGTGCCATCGATTCAAAGATTCTGATAGTTCGGACCCGAGCCGCCTGCCGGCGGCATCCAGGTGATGATGCCATACGGATCTTTGATGTCGCAGGCCTTGCAGTGCACGCAGTTGGCCGAGTTGATCTGCAGGCGCTTGCCACCGTTGCCATCCGGCACCATCTCGTAGACGGCGGCGGGGCAGAAGTTCTGGCACGGGTTGCCGAATTCCGTGGCACAGCGGCCGGCGCAGATCGAGGTGTCGGCGACGTGCAGATGGATCGGTTGATTCTCATCGTGCGCATTACCGGCGAAGAATACCGAGGACACGCGATCGCGCGGCGGCAGCGTGCGCGTGACCCAGCCTCGATCGGGCGATGTGTACTGGTCGAGTTTTCTGAGCGCCGGGCCGTCGGCAGTGTTCCTGAGCGTCCAGGGGGT
>DASYNV010000003.1:0-3687 GCA_036008365.1 Steroidobacteraceae bacterium
TGGCGCGCGAATTCCTGCACCATCGCCTCGCGTACGGCGGGGGCATGACTTTCGAGGCACCAGGCGAAAGTGGTCGGGCCGGCGCCCGAGATCGAGCAGCCCAGCGCACCGGCCGACAGCGCCGCGCGCCGCACGTCGGCGAAGCCTGGAATCAGCGCCGCGCGCTGTGGTTCGATGACGACGTCTTCGAACGACTCGCGCACCATATCGAGATCGTTGGTATAGCAGCCGGAAATGAAGCCGGCGAGATTGGCGGTCTGCCAGACGAAATCGGCCATCTTGACGGTCTGGCTCAGGATCGCGCGTGCCTGGCGGGTCGAGAGAAACATGTGCGGATGCACGATCACGGCGCGAATGACCGCGGGCACCGGGATCTGCTTGATCCGTGGGTGATCGATACCGACCGTGAGCACGAGCCCGCCGAACAACGAGGGGGCGATGTTGTCGACGTGCATCGAGCCGCTGGCGACCGCTTCGCCGTGCATGGCGAACTTGAGCAGCTCGATCGCTGGACGCGGCTCGGACAGCAGCGCATTGGCCGCCACGACGGCGGCCACCGCTGAGGCTGCCGAACCGCCGAGGCCGCTGCTCAGTGGAATGCCCTTGTCGAGTTCGAGCTCGAACCCGAAATCGATGCCCAGCGCCTCCCGCATTGCCATGAGCGCACGCCCAGCCGTGTTATTCGCCGCTTCGCGCGGCAAATCCGGCACCACCCCGGCGATCGCGGTCACGATCACCTCGGGCGCCGCGGCGCGCCGCACCGTTGCGCGATCGCCGATGGCGTCGACCGAGAAGCCGAGGATGTCAAAGCCGATCGCGACATTGCCGACCGAGGCCGGCGCGAATGCACACGCGGAGGTCCGTAGCGCCGCGGCGCGCGCGCTCACAGCCGGGCCCCGAGATAGGTCGCCAGTCGCAGCAGATCGGCGAATACGCCGCCGGCGGTGACCGCTGGGCCCGCCCCCGGTCCCTGCACGATCAGCGGATTGTCGCAGTAGCGCGCGGTCGCGAAGCGCACGACGTTGTCGGTGAGCGCGATGTTGGCGAACGCATGGCGCTGCTCGAGCTCGGTGAGCCCGACGGTCGCGCGGCCATCGGCCGCGACCGCGCCGACGTAGCGCAGCACATGGCCGCGAGCGCGCGCCTGCTCATAGCGCTCGCGCATCGGCAGGTCGTGTCGCGACAGACCCGCCAGGAACTCTTCACTGCTGCCGGCCGCCAGGTCCGCGGGCACCAGGCTCGCGATGTCGACGTCGCTCATCTCGAGCTTCAGACCCATCTCGCGCCCGAGGATGATGAGCTTGCGCGCGACGTCGGTGCCCGAGAGATCATCGCGCGGATCGGGCTCCGTATAACCGCGTTGCTTCGCTTCGCGAACGATGGCCGAGAACGGCGTGCGCCCATCGTAGACGTTGAACAGATAAGCCAGCGTGCCGGAGAGGATGCCCTCGATACGCGTGATCTGATCGCCGGTTTCCCTGAGATCGCGCAGTGTTTGAATCACCGGCAAACCGGCACCGACCGTGGTCTCGTACAGATAGTGCGCGCCGCTTTCGCGCCGCGCAGCCTTGAGGCTTTCGTAATACGACAGCTCGATGCTGTTGGCGCGCTTATTTGGAGTGACGATGTGAATGCCCGCGGCCAGCCAGTCGCGGTATTGGCGCGCGACCTGGCTGTCGGCGCTGCAGTCGATCAGCACCGTGTGCGGCAGATAGTCGACACGCACGTGCTCGATGAAGCGCGTCAGATCGGCCGGCTGCGAATGCTGGGCGAGCTGGTGCCGCCAGTCGCTCAAACCGATACTCTGGTCGGACAGGCACATCTGCCGCGAGCGCAGAATGCCGCGCACGCGCAGATCGATCTTGAATTCGCGCGCCAGGCGTTCGCGCTCGCCGGCGAGCTGATCGAGCAGGACGCTGCCCACCGTGCCGGGCCCGATCACGCCGATCGAGAGCGTGTGCGGCGACAGATAGAAGCTCGCGTGCGCGGCCCGCAGTGCCCGCGTGGCGTGCGTGCCGTCCACCACCACCGAGATGTTGCGCTCGGACGCGCCCTGCGCGATGGCGCGCACGTTGATCTGCGCGTTGCCGAGCGCGCCGAAGACCTTGCCCGAGACACCGGGCATGCCGGCCATGCCGTCGCCGACCACGGCCAGTATGGCCAGATCCGTCGTGACATCGACATTCTGGATCTGCCCCTCGGCCAGCTCGCGGCCGAAGGCGGCGTCGAGCACGCCCTTGGCGCGCGCCGCCTGCGACTGCGGAATGGCGCAGCAGATCGAGTGCTCCGAGCTGCCCTGCGAGATCAGGATCACCGAGATGCCCTCTTCGCGCAGCGCGCCGAACAGCCGGTGCGCGGTGCCCGGGACACCGATCATGCCGGCGCCCTCGAGGTTCACCAGTGCCACGTTCTCGATGCTGGTAATGCCCTTGACCGGCAGACTCGACCGCGGCGCGGCACAGATCAGCGTACCGTGCTTGTGCGGCGCAAAGGTATTGCGAATCCAGATCGGAATGTCGCGCCCGACCGCGGGCGCCATGGTCTGCGGGTGGATGACCTTGGCGCCGAAGTACGCCAGCTCCATCGCCTCGTTGTACGACAACGAGTCGATCACCTGGGCGTCGGGCACGCGGCGCGGATCTGCCGAGAGCACGCCGTCGACATCGGTCCAGATGTGAATCTCGGCCGCATCCAGCAGCGCACCGAAAATCGAGGCCGAGAAATCGCTGCCGTTGCGGCCGAGCGTGGTCTGCACACCGCGCGGATCGGTGGCGATGAAGCCGGTAATCACCAGCGTCGCGGATTGCGAGCGGCCCGCGTCCGCACCGAGCAGCGCCTCGAGCTGCGCGCGCGATCGCTGCCATTGCACCCCGGGACCGAGCGGCCCCCACTCGACCGTGACGCAGCGGCGCGCATCGATCCACTGCACACCCTGGCGCACGCCGCGCTGCCGCAGGTAGCGATGGAACAGGCGCGTCGACCAGATCTCGCCGAAGCCGGCGGCGAGATCCGACACGCTTTGAGCCGCCGAGCGCATCAGGCTCGTGGTCTGCAGCACGCCGGTCAGATCGGCGCAGTCGCGGTCGAATTCCGCCAGGTATTCGGCCGCCACCTTGGGCTCGAGCAGCTCGCTGGCGATGCCGGCATGCCGATCGCGCACGTCCGCCAGGCGCGCTCGCCAACTCTGATCCTGCCGCTCCGCCAATGCCACGAGCTGCAGCAGCTCGTCGGTGACACCCTTGCAGGCGGACAGCACCACGGCAACGCGCGCCGGCACCGCGTGCGAGCGGCTGGCCGACAGCAACGAGGGGGTCTCGGCGATGGTCGCCACGCGCTCGAAGCAACGCGCGTCGGCGACGCTGGAACCGCCGAACTTGTGCACCACCCAGGCTGAATGATCGGAGCGACGATCGGTTGCGCTCATGTAAATCGCTGCGGACAAAAACTTTTGCACTCTACTTTAGCGCGCTCGCATCTCGCAAGGGCGGCGGGCGCCCCGTACAATGCCGCCTCGCGGACTCGAGGCTAAGCTTGCAGCTACGTTGGACCACACGCCGCTCTGTGGCCGCACTCGCGCTGTTGGCGTTGCTATCCTGCGCGCTCTGCGTCTCGACGTATCGCATCTTCGGTAATTTCTGGGACGAGCCCGAACACATCGCGGCGGGCCTGGTATTGCTAGAGCGCGGT
>DASYNV010000004.1:0-1598 GCA_036008365.1 Steroidobacteraceae bacterium
GTGATGGCCACGAACTCACCCGGCTCGATCCGCAGGTCAATGCCTTCGAACACGTTGGGCTCGATCTCGGCATAGCAGAAGGCGACGCCGCGCGATTCGATCGAGCCGGCCAGCGGCCGAGCGAGATTGAGCGGCTCATCGTGTCCGCGCTCGCGCCTGGCCAGCGCGATATCGCCGAGCCGCTCGAGATGCAGATCGAGCATGCGCAGATCAATCCCCTTCTCGACGAGCCGCGCCACCTTGTCGAGAAATTGCTGCTTGTAGGCCATGAAGGCGAACAGCATGCCGACGGTGATCGTGCCGTCGAGGGCAAGCCGGGCGCCGAGATAGATCGTCGCCACATTCTCGATCGAATAAATGAAATCATTGGCGGCCTTGAAGCCGACCTGCAGCCGGCCAAGGCGAACGCCGGCATTGACGAAGCCGGCATAGCGGTTCTGCCAAAAGCTCTCGCGCTCGGCCTCGCGGCCGAACAGCTTGATGCTCTGGATCGCGCGTACCGTCTCGATGAACGTCGAATCCTGCCGCGCTTGCGCATGAATCTGATCGTCGGTGCGGCCTCGCAACGGACGAAAGAGGGTGAGGCGTAAAGTTACATAGAGCGTGATTGCAGTCAGCACGACGAGCGCCAGCCTGCCGCTATAGACGAACATCAGCGCAAGCGTACCGAGCGCCATCAGCCCATCGACGAGGACAGATACCAGCCCCTCGGTCAGCAGGTCCTTGATCGGCTGGGTCGAGTGGAAACGGGAGATCAAGTCGCCGATATGGCGCCGCTCGAAAAAAGGCAGCGGCAGCCGCATCATATGATGGAAGAGGCGAATCACCATCTGGAAGCTCAGGACGTTGCCGAGTTGTAGTGAGACGACGGCGCGAAGCCAGGTGGCCGTGACGTTGATCAAGGCGAAGAGAGCAAAGCCGATCGCAAGCGCGGCCAGCAGACCTTCATCGCCCTTGACCACGGCCTCGTCGACGGCGATCTGCATGTAGAAGGGGCTGGCGAGCACGAACAGCTGCAGGATGAGCGAGAGTACCAACGCCTGGCCCAGCGCGCGCCCCAGCCCGGAAACCCGGCCGACCATGTCGAGGATGCCGACGCACTCCCGCTCGCGCCGGCGCTCGAAGCTTTGCGTCGGCGTCAGCTCCAACGCGACGCCGGTCATATGTCCGGAAAGCTCGGCGTAGGCGAGCACCCTGACACCCAGGGCCGGGTCGTGGATGGTGACCTGCTTCCGGCCCACCGCGCGCAGCACGACGAAGTGGTTCATGTCCCAATGCAGGATCGCAGGCAGCCGCAGCGTTCGCAGATTCTCGGGTTCGAGACGGAGCGCGCGGCCCGAAAGGTCGAGCCGCGCAGCCATCTGCATCAAGTCCTTCAGCGTCACGCCCTTGAGCGAGATAGGAAAACGGCGCCGCAGTACGTTGAGATCGACTTCGTGCCCGTAATAGCTGGCGATCATCGCCAGGCAGGCGAGGCCGCACTCTGCTGCCTCGGCCTGCCGGATCGCCGGAAGGCGCGACCGGCCGCGGAAGTCAAGCAGGTGAGCACCGGTCACGACAGCCGTCCGCGGACGCCGAACAGGGGCTCAAATAGCCAT
>DASYNV010000005.1:0-2655 GCA_036008365.1 Steroidobacteraceae bacterium
ACGTATTGGTGGGGTTGGTTGCGCTGATTCTGATCGTGCGCGCCAGTGTGTTTACCGTGAGTGAAGGCCAGCTCGCGATCAAGTTCACCGGCGGCCAGATCGTGGAATCGAACTTTCAGCCCGGGCTGCACCTTCGAATTCCGTTGGTGAACGAGGTCATGCGCTTCGATGCGCGCATCTTGACGCAGATGTACCAGTCGGAGCATTTCCTGACGAGCGAGCAGGAGCAGTTGAACGTCGACTTCTACGTGAAGTGGCGCATCAATAATCTGCGCCGCTACTATGAATCGACCGGCGGCAGCGAGGACGTCGCGAATGCGAGGCTCGGCGAGACGATCCGGGACAGCATCAAGAGCGTGGTGACGCAGCGCACGCTGCAGCAGGTGGTCACCGCCGAGCGCGCGGAGTTCACCGGCTCGATGATGAAGACCGCTCGTCCTTTTGCCGAGCAGCTGGGGGTCGAACTCGTCGATGTGCGCATCACCAAGATCGAGTTGCCGCAGCAGGTTCAGGATTCGGTCTTCGAGCGCATGCGCGCAACCTTCAAGGCGCAGGCGGCGAAGCTGCGTGCCGAAGGCGTGGAGGCATCGGACCGAATTCGCGCCGAAGCGAACAAGGAGCAAACGGAAATTCTCGCCGATGCGGCACGGCAGGCGAGCCAGACCCGCGGCCAGGGAGATGCGTCCGCGAGCGAGGTTTACGCCAAGTCCTACTCGAAGAACCCCGAGTTCTACAGCTTCTACCGCAGCATGCAGTCGTATAGGGACGCGATCGGCACGCAAGGCGATTTGTTGGTGATCCCGCCCGACAATGCCTACTTCAAGTATTTCAACAAGCCCCAACCGCAGCCTCAGAAATAGCGGGAGCGGGATCATGGCAGTGGAAATTGGATGGGCCGAATTGGGGCGCTATTTGGGCGGTGCCTTCGCCTTGTACCTGGTGCTCGAGGGCATATTGCCGTTCCTCAATCCCGGCGCCACCAAGCGGCTCATGGCGAAGATGGCGCAGACCGAACCCAAGCAGCTGCGCTGGTTCGGTTTGATCAGCATGGTGGTCGGGCTCGCACTGCTCTGGATGGCGCGAAATGGGTAAGAATCTGGTCGTGATCGGCCTGCAGTGGGGCGATGAGGGCAAGGGCAAGGTCGTCGATCTGCTCACCGATCAAGCACAGGCCGTGGTGCGGTTTCAGGGCGGCCACAACGCGGGGCACACCCTCGTCATCGGCGGCAAGAAAACGGTGTTGTCGCTGATCCCCTCCGGCATCCTGCACCCGCAGGTGCAGTGTTTGATCGGCAACGGCGTCGTGCTGTCGCTCGAGGCGCTGTTCAAAGAGGCCGAAATGCTGATCGGGCAGGGCGTGCCGGTGTTCGAACGGCTGCGCGTCAGCCCCGCCTGTCCCTTGATATTGCCTTCCCACGTGGCGCTCGATCGTGCGCGCGAGAAGTCGCAGGGCGCCAACGCGATCGGTACGACGGGGCGCGGCATCGGACCGGCCTATGAGGATAAGGCGGCGCGGCGCGCGCTGCGGGTCTCGGACTTATTTCATCGCGAGCGCTTCGCCGCCAAATTGGGCGAAGTTCTCGACTATCACAACTTCGTTCTGCAGCGCTACTTTCAAGACGCGCCGATCGATTTCCAGCAGGTGCTCGAGTCGAATCTCGCGCTCGGCGAGCGCCTGAAGCCGCTGGTCGCGGATGTCACGGGCATCCTCGAGCAGTTGAGCGCCGAGGGCCGCAACGTGCTGTTCGAAGGCGCGCAGGGCGCGATGCTCGATGTCGATCTGGGCACTTATCCGTATGTAACCTCCTCGACCACCACCGCCGGCGGCGCGGCCCCCGGCACCGGACTGGGACCGCGGCGATTTCACGATGTGCTCGGCATCGTCAAAGCCTACGCCACGCGCGTCGGAGCGGGGCCGTTCCCGACCGAATTGTTCGACGAATTCGGCGAGCACCTCTCGCGGGTCGGCCGTGAATTCGGCTCGGTCACCGGCCGGCAGCGCCGCTGCGGCTGGTTCGATGCGGTCGCGCTGCGGCGCTCGATCGTGCACAACAGCTGCTCCTCGCTGTGCGTCACCAAACTGGATGTGCTCGACGGCCTGGACGTCATCCGCGTCTGCGTGGGCTACAAGATCGACGGAGCCGTCATGCTCACGCCGCCGCTGCTCTCCGAGTTCGGCTCTGCCCGGGCCGTGTACGAGGATCTGCCCGGTTGGAAGGAAAGCAGCGTCGGCATCACCCGCTACGAGGAATTGCCCGCAAACGCCCGCAACTACCTCGAGCGGCTGCAAGCCTTGGTCGGAGTGCCGATCCACATCGTTTCCACCGGTCCCGATCGGGAGCAGACGATCGTTCGGCAGCATCCGTTCGCCTAGCCCGCGCAGCGCGATGGTTCTCACGCCGCGACAACGGAGTCGGATGGCGATGGTCACGCGCCTGGCGGCGGCCGCAGCGGTCGCGGCGGTCGCGCTGAGCGTATCGGCCACGCGCGCCCAAGCCGCGCAGGCCGGGCGTCCGTGGCTCGATTCCCGCCGCTCGCCGGATGAACGCGCGGCACTCGCGCTTGGCGCCATGACTCTGGAGGAGAAGATCGCACTGCTGCACGGACCGATGCCGTTGGATGCCCGCACCCCGCCGGCCGCCATTCCCGCGGCCG
>DASYNV010000006.1:0-2148 GCA_036008365.1 Steroidobacteraceae bacterium
CTGGCGGCCTCGCCCGCGCATATTTTAGCGGCCATGATCGGCAGCCGCGCGACACCGCTCGCCGATTCGGCAAAAGCGGCTTCTGCGGCGAGGAGGCTGCAAGCCGTATGTTCGGCCAGCACAGCAATCTGTTGTTGGATCACCTGGAAGTGGCCGATGGGTTTGCCGAATTGCACCCGTTCGGTGGCATACCTCGCTGTCATCTGCAGCAGCGACTGCAGCGCGCCAGCCATTTGCGCCGAGCGTAGCATTGCCCCACAGAGCAGTAGGACGTCAGGGTCAGGCCCGCCAGGAAGCGGTGCTGCGTGGATGACACGAGCGCGATCGAAGCTGATCGTGTCACGAGGTTCACCTGCGAGGTTGATCCGCGTAACGACCTGAGCGGCGTTCGCCGTATCAAGCACTACGAGCTGGGGATCTTCGCCGGCTACCATGGCAACTATCCGTTTAAGCTGTCGTCCCCAGGGCACCTTGTCCAGCTGGCCGCTTGCAAGGCCACTGGCATAGGTCAAGTTCGAGTGCGCTGCGATGGCAACCGGACCTTTTTCGGGCTGCAGACCTGCCCGGCCCAGCAACCAGTTGGCGAGTAAAGTGTCTGCAAAAGGTGCTGGCACCGCGTGCGCTCCGGCCGCGCGCACCAATGTGTAGGTGTCCTCCCAGGTGGCGCCCGCACCACCGAGGGCTTCCGGGACCGCCGCCCAGGTCATTTCCGCAGCCTCGAGGGTGTTCCAGAGTTCGGCGGGCCACGCGCCCTCGGCACATTGGTGAATCAGGGCAGGGGAGATGAGATCGCTGAAAATGCGCTCGATCGTCGTCTCGAATAGCTCGCGCATCAGCGAAGCTCCAGGCTACGCGCGATGATGCCGCGCAATATTTCACGAGTACCGCCACGCAACGAGAACGACGGTGCAAGCTGCGTGAGGTGCGCGAGAACCTTGGCGTGGTCGGTGCCCTCAGAGGAGGGCTCCATGTCGTATATCGCCTGAGCGATTTCCGGAATCTCCTGCTCCAGTGTTACTCCCAGGTCTTTCACGCACGCCGCCGCCACGGCCGGATTTTCGCCGGATTGCAACTGCGCGGTCACTGCGATCGACATGTTGCGAAGCGTGAAAAGTCGTGCTGCTACTCGACCGAGCTCTCTTGCTTGCAGCGCATCGGGTGAGCGGCCGACACTGTCGATGAGCGTGTTCACGAGCGCCATGCAGCTCAGTATGCGCTCAGGCCCGCTGCGCTCGTAGGCAAGCTCGGCGGTGACCTGCTCCCAGCCCTGACCCTCGATGCCGACCAGATCGCTGTCAGAGAGCTCCACGTTTTCCAAGACCACCTCGTTGAATTGCTCATCGCCGGTGAGATCGCGAATGGGTCGTACGGTGATCCCTGGTCGGCTGAGGTCTACGATGAACTGCGACATTCCGCGGTGGCGCTCGGCATTTTTTTCCTGCGTGCGTACCAGAGTAATCATGAAATGCGACCGATGCGCGTTGGTCGTCCAGATCTTCCGACCATTTAGGATCCAACAATCGCCATTGCGCCGCGCACGCGTGATTATGGAAGCGAGGTCCGAGCCCGAGCCAGGCTCACTCATGCCTATGCAGAAAAAGCTCCGGCCGCGACAGATGGCCGGTAGGAACCGCTCTTTCTGAGCTTCCGTGCCAAAGCGCAACAACATCGGTGCGCTCTGTCGATCAGCAAACCAGTGCGCCGATACGGGCGCACCGGCAGCCAACAGCTCTTCGATGACGACGTAACGGGCGAATGCCGAGGCCTGCGCGCCGCCGTAGCGCTTGGGCACCGTCATCCCGATCCAGCCGCGCGCTCCTAAGCGGCCGCTGAACGCTGCATCGAAACCCATCCAGGAATCCGCGCGCCGCACGGCCGGCAGATCGCGAACTTCCACGTCGAGAAATGCGCGCACTTCGCGGCGCAGTGCTTCCGCTGCCGGTGGAATTTTGCTGTATCGCAGTTGTGTCAGCATCATGCGATGTCGCCCTTTGGAGGATGTACCGGATCTTTGGGTGGAACGCTTGACTCTGGAACCATCATGCCCGCGGGGCGCCAGTCTCGGCGGGCATGGTGCGGGTGCGCCAGTCCTCCGGTGCGGCCTCGAGCGGATCGAAGTCCAGTTCCACGTCGACTCCGTTAGGGTCC
>DASYNV010000007.1:0-3441 GCA_036008365.1 Steroidobacteraceae bacterium
AGGCGCCATCGGTCAGTCGATGGCGGCGTTGGGCAAGGCGTTCGGCATGCGACCTGTTTACGCCGCCCATCCGGCACAGCTCGATATCCCGGGCGAGTTCGTGCCGCTGTCAGACCTCCTGGCCGAATCCGACGTCGTGACGTTGCACCTGCCGCTGATGCCCGCCACGCGCAATATGATCGGCGAGGCGCAGCTGCGTGCAATGAAGCCAACGGCACTGCTGATCAATACGGCGCGCGGCGGTCTCGTGGATGAGGCCGCACTGATCCGCGCACTCGAGGAAAACTGGATCGCGGGGGCCGGCTTCGATGTGCTGACGGTCGAGCCCCCGACCAACGGCCACCCGCTGCTCGAAGTGCGGCGCTCGAATTTCATTCTGACGCCCCACGTCGCCTGGGCATCGCACGGCGCCATGCAGTTCCTGGCCGATCAGCTCATGGACAACATCGACGCGTGGGCCGCTGGAAAGCCGCAGAACCTGGTGACCAACTCCTAGACACCGCACCACCCTCGCCATGACGAGCTGGGTACGATTCCGAACGACCGCAGGCACCGTCGGCTTCGGCATGCGGGAGCGCGATCGCATCACGGTCTGCTCCGGCGATCTCTTCGATTCACCGCGGCCCAGCGGTGCATCGCTCGCCCTCGACGAGGTGGCCCTGCTATCGCCCTGCCAGCCGAGCAAGATCGTTGCGCTCTGGAACAACTTTCACGCGCTGGCGGCAAAGCTCGGCAAGTCCGCGCCGATGCATCCGCTATACCTGATCAAACCCAGCACCTCGGTGATCGGTCCGCGGGCGCCGATCGAGCGCCCGCGCGCTTATGCCGGCAAGATCGCTTTTGAAGGCGAGCTCGGCATCGTCATCGCCCGTCATTGCCACGACGTTCCGGTCGGCGACAGCGAGCGATACATTCTCGGCTACACCTGCGTCAACGATGTCACGGCCATCGGCGTCATGAATGAAAGCCCGGATTTCGTGCAATGGTGCCGCTCCAAGGGCTACGACACCTTCGGCGTGCTGGGTCCGGCCATCGTCACCGATTTCGACTGGCGCGCGGCGAGCCTGGTCACGACGCTCGAGGGCGTCGAGCGGCAGCGTTACCCGCTCAGCGACATGATCTTCTCGCCCGCGGAACTCGTGAGCCGGATCTCGCATGACATGTCGCTGCTGCCCGGCGATGTGATCGCCTGCGGCACTTCCATCGGCGTCGGCTCGATCCCCGACGGCACCACGGTTGAAGTCTCGATCGAAGGCATCGGCTCCCTCGTCAACACGCTTGCGATCCCCGCGGGTGCCGCGGGTGCCGTGGCGGGCGCATGACCGCCGTCATCGATCCGCGCACGCTGCTGCGCCGCATGTTCGACGCGGCGATCGATTCGGCGCAGCCCGCCCGGCACATCCAGCGCTTTCTGCCGACGGCTCCGAGCGGGCGACTGGTAGTCGTCGGTGCCGGCAAAGCCTCGGCCGCCATGGCGCAGGCAGTCGAGAAATGCTGGTCCGGTCCGCTGTCGGGCCTGGTCGTCACGCGCGGCGGTTACGCCGTGCCGTGTCGACACATCGAGATCATCGAAGGCTCGCACCCGGTCCCGGATGGCTCGAGTCTGCGGGCGGCCGAGCGCATCCTGGCAAGCGTCCAGGGGCTCAAGCCAGACGATCTGGTGCTCGCGCTGATGTCGGGCGGCGCCTCGGCACTGCTCACGTTGCCGCTCGCGGGCCTGGCGCTCGATGACAAACAGGCGCTCAACCGTGCGCTGCTGACCTCTGGCGCCCCGATCGGCGAAATGAACTGCGTGCGCCGCCATCTCTCCGGTATCAAGGGCGGCCGGCTCGCCGCGGCATGCTTCCCCGCAAAGGTCGTCACGCTGGTGATTTCGGACGTGCCTGGCGACAATCCCACCGACATTGGTTCGGGTCCCACCGTCGGCGATCCAACCACGTGCGCAGACGCCTTGAGCATCCTCGATCGCTATCACATCGAGATGCAGCCGAAGGTGCGTGAAGCGCTCACGAGCGGCCGCGGCGAAACGGTCAAACCCGACGATCCGCGCCTGCGCGGCATCCAAACCCACCTGATCGCGACACCACAGATGGCGCTCGAGGCCGCGGCCGTCGTAGCGCGCGCGCACGGCGTGCAACCGCTGATCCTGAGCGATCGGATCGAGGGCGAAGCGCGCGACGTCGGCAAGGTGCTTGCCGGCATCGCCCAGCAGGTCGCCGCTCACGGCCAGCCCGCGGGCGCACCGTGCGTACTGCTGTCGGGCGGGGAGACCACTGTCACCGTGCGAGGCGACGGCAGCGGCGGCCGCAACGTGGAATTGCTGCTGTCACTCGCGGTCGCACTTGACGGCCATCCGCAGGTACACGCGATCGCCGGCGACACCGATGGCGTCGACGGCGCTGAGGACATCGCCGGCGCTTACCTGTCGCCAGACAGTCTCGCACGTGCTCGCGCGCTCGGCATCAATCCGCGCGCGAGCCTCGAGCGCAATGACGGCCACGGCTTTTTCAAGGCGATCGGTGACTCGGTCGTCACCGGGCCCACCTTTACGAACGTGAACGACTTCAGAGCAGTATTGATTGCGGGGTAACGCAATCTAAAGCATCTTAGCGGTCCGAATTACCTGGAGAACCGACTTTGAGCTTCGCTGCGAACTGGGCTCTCGATCCAACGGTTACTTATCTGAACCATGGATCCTACGGCGCCTGCCCATCCGAAGTGCTGGCCGCGCAGGCGGCATTGCGGCTGGAGATGGAACGCGAGCCGGTGGATTTCCTGACGGCCAGCTTGCCCGCGCGCATCAATGCGGCGCGTCAGCCATTGGCAGCGTTTCTAGGAGCCGAATCGGCCGATCTGGTGTTCGTCACCAATGCGACCGCCGGCGTCAATGCGGTGCTGCGATCGCTGTCGTTCGCCCCGCGAGACGAACTGCTCGTCACGAGCCACACGTACAATGCCTGCCGCAAGACCGTCGACTATATCGCGGCGCGTTCGAAGGTCCAGGTGATCGTGGCCAAGCTGCCATTCCCGTGCCGCAGTGAAGACGAGATCGTGGCCGCGGTGCTCAATTGCGTCTCATCGCGCACTCGCCTGGCGCTGCTTGATCACGTCACGAGCCCGACCGCACTGATCGTGCCGATCGCGCGTCTGGTCAGTGAGCTGCGCACGCGCGGCGTCGACACATTGGTCGATGGTGCACACGCCCCGGGCATGGTGCCCGTGGCACTGACCGAGCTCGGAGCGGCCTATTACACCGGCAACGCGCACAAATGGATCTGCGCTCCCAAGGGCGCCGCGTTCCTGCACGTGCACCGCGATCGGCAGGCGCGCTTGCACCCCACCGTCATCAGCCACGGCTACGCAACCGGTTTCCAGGCCGAGTTCGACTGGACCGGCACCTTTGATCCCACGCCGTGGCTTTGCATTCCGGAGGCTTTGCGT
>DASYNV010000008.1:0-1506 GCA_036008365.1 Steroidobacteraceae bacterium
GAGAGGAATTCATGGACTTCTGCGACTCACTCAATCTCGATGCGATCCTGGAGCCGGTCAAGTCATGAGCGCGGCCAAAGCGAAGCCGTCCGGCCAGGTGGCGCTCGACGGCCAGGTGCCCGATTTCACGCTACCCGCCACGGGCGGCGGCAAGGTGCGGCTCAAGGACCTGTCGGGCAGGAAGGTGGTGCTGTATTTCTACCCGCGGGACGACACCCCTGGCTGCACGCTCGAAGGCCAGCAGTTCGCGGCCCTGAACGCCCGCTTTACCAGGGCCGGCGTCGCGGTCTTCGGCATCTCGCGCGACAGCCTCGCCTCGCACGAGAAATTCCGTGACAAGATGGGCTACCCGTTCGCCCTGCTCTCCGACGCCGACGAGCAGGTGTGCCGGCTGTTCGATGTGATCCGGGAAAAAAACATGTACGGTCGCAAGGTGCTGGGCATCGAGCGCAGCACTTTTCTGCTCGACGCCAAGGGCGCGCTGCGCCGGGAGTGGCGCCGCGTCAAGGTCGAAGGTCACGCACAGGAAGTGCTCGACGCGGCGCAGGCGCTGTGAAGGCTGCCAGCGTCGCGACGCGCCGGCTGTACGTGCTGGACACCAACGTGCTCATGCACGATCCGACCGCGATCTTCCGCTTCGAAGAACACGACATTTACCTGCCCATGGTGGTGCTCGAGGAGCTCGATGCCAACAAGAAGGGCCTGTCGGAGGCCTCGCGCAACGCCCGCCAGGTCAGTCGTTTTCTCGATGACATCATGCGCGGCGTCACCAAGGAGCAGATCGACGCGGGACTTTCCATTCCATCCGGCTTCAGTGGCAACCACGGCAAGAAGCCCTCCTCCGGCCGGCTGTTCTTCCAGACCCGCGAGCTCTCGGGCGGTCTGCCGGATGGGCTGCCCGGCGTCGGTGCCGACAATCTGATCCTCGGCCAGACGCTGTCGCTGCAGCGACAGCAGCCGCAGGCGCGCATCGCGCTGGTGTCGAAGGACATCAATCTTCGCATCAAGGCCGCGATCGTCGGCGTGCATGCCGAGGATTACTACAGCGACAAGACCATCGAGGACGCCGATGTGCTCTACACCGGCGTCGAAGCGCTGCCCCTGGATTTCTGGGAGCAGCATGGCAAGAACATGCGCTCCTGGAAGGAAGGCGACCGCACCTGGTATGAAGTGTCGGGTCCGGTCGCGGCCGGCTGGCAGCCGAATCTGTTCGTGCACGAGAGCGGACCGCAGGGTATCGAGGCGATCGTACGCAGCGTTGCCGGGGATACTGCCAGGCTCGAGCTCGCGCGCGATTTCCGCAGCGAGCGCCACAGCATCTGGGGCATCACGGCGCGCAATCGCGAACAGAACTTCGCCCTCAACCTGCTCATGGATCCGGAGATCGATTTCGTCACGGTGCTCGGTCCCGCCGGCAGCGGCAAGACACTGCTGGCGCTCGCGGCCGGTCTGACGCAGACCCTGGAGCGCAACCGCTTCATGGAAATCGTCATGACACGCGTGACC
>DASYNV010000009.1:0-10958 GCA_036008365.1 Steroidobacteraceae bacterium
CGATGAGATTGGGACTGAAGATTTCCATCTTCTATAAATCGATTCTGCAGCCGGTGGCGCTGCTCTCGCGCGCCGCATCGATGATGCGGATCACGCGGCGCGCCTGCTGCGCCGGCACCGGTACATCGGTGCCGGCCTCGATGCTCGCGCGCATGGCGCGATAGAACGCGCACCAGTCGCCGCGCTCCGGTTGCAGCGTGCTCACAGCCTGCGATTCGCCATCGATGAGCTCGCCCCATTGCATCGGTGGTTCGATGCCGAAGCTCGCATCGTGCGGTGACACACCGTCGCGCAGCTGCTGCTCCTGCAGGTCGAAGCCGCCCTTGCGATACGAGGCCTTGAGGCCATGCAGGCGATAGCGCAGCGCCGAGTCCGCCGCAATCGAACTCGCGCCCAGCACGATCCGCAGATTGCCCTTGCCCATGCGAATCGCGAAGCCATCATCGGCCAGTGCGCCGGCGCGCTGCGCGAACACTTCAGCCTGCAGCCAATCGGGCAGACCGAACAGGCACAGCGCCTGATCGATCAGGTGGGCGCCCAGATCGTAGAGCAGGCCGCCACCGCACTCCGGCCGCTCGCGCCAGCGCTCGGGCACGGTGGGTCGGTAGCGGTCCCAGCGCGCCTCGAACGAGACGATCGGCCCCAGCGTCTCGCGCACGATGAGCTGCTGCAGGGTCAGAAAATCGCTGTCCCAACGGCGGTTGTGAAACACCGCCAGTCGCCGGTTGTGCTGGGCGGCGGCCTCGATCAGGCAATCGCAGTCGCTGACCGTGAGCGCCATGGGCTTTTCGATCACGACGTGCTTGCCGCGTTCGAGCGCCGCGAGCGCCTGCGGCAGGTGCAGGTGGTTGGGCGTCGCGATCACCACCAGATCGAGCCGCGGCAGGGACAGCAACGCCGTCAGATCCGGCAGCACCGGCGCTTTGGGCATCAGCTCGCGCACGGCATCGGCTTGGCGAGTGACCACGCCGACCACGCGCAGGCCGCACGCTTCGATCAGCGGCAGTTGCAGCACGCGCGCGGAGAAACCGAAACCGACCAGTCCGACTGCGATACTCAACTGCGACTCCCCTCAAGCGTGCCCCGGGCCGGAGTCGAACCGGCATGGCCTTGCAGCCTGCGGATTTTCATACCCTCTGCGGCTTTCGCCGCCGCGTGTGCGCGTTTGGGGTCTGGAATGCGCCACGACCATTGCGGTCTCCACTTCCCGCTGCAGGTCCCCGCCGTCCACTCTCTACACCTGCCGGCCCGCAGCTGCGGGCCGGATTGGCTCGGCGTTGCCGCGGGCCGCGCCCAGGGGTTTCGCCGACTTTGACGGGATCCGGCCAGGCCGTTTCCGCGCCTGCCGCTCAATTGCTCAAGTCCGCTGCGTCTACCAATTTCGCCACCGGGGCAGAGCATTCAGTGTACCGGTTTGCCACTTTGACCTAACATGCCCATCCGCATCGGATCATCGATGCGCAGCGGCGCGCCGTTGCATCACCTCAGGATATCTTAAGTTAATTTATATTCTCAGGATAGATTAATAAGCAATTGAATTTAGTGTCTTCCCGCCGGTCAAACAGCTCGACCGCGCCCTCGATCCCGGCAGCCTTCACTGCATGAACGATCTTTGCGCCGACAATCTGCATCTCTGGCGAGGCGATATGCACGTCCTGCGCGGCGTGTCCTTCAGCGTGCGAGGCGCTGAGTGCCTGCAGGTCACCGGCGCGAACGGGTCGGGCAAGACCACCCTGCTGCGCGCGCTCTGCGGCCTCGTGCCGCCCGAAGAGGGGCAGGTGCGTTGGTGCGGCGTGGACATCGGGGCGGATCCGAGCGCATATCACCGCGCGCTCGCCTACCTCGGCCACGACAATGGGCTCAAGGGCGATCTGACCGCCGATGAAAATCTGCGCTTCGGCATCGGTCTGCGCTGTCGCGTCACACCCACAGCCATCGGCGCGGCACTCACGCGCGCGGGTCTGGCGGGGCAGCGCGGCTTGCCGCTGCGGCAGCTCTCCGCCGGCCAGCGTCGCCGGGTTGCGCTCGCGCGGCTGCCGCTGTTCGATGCCCGGCTCTGGATCCTCGATGAACCGGGCTCGAATCTCGATTCGGCGGGGCAGGCTTTGCTGCTCGAATTGCTGCAGGCGCACTTGGCGGAGGGCGGCACCGCCGTGGTGGCCACTCATCAGGCGCTGGATCTGCCGGCGGGCACGCACCGGGGCGTGATGCTGCAATGAGCGCCCGCGCCAGTTTCGCATCCGCCGCCGCGCTGTTGATGGCGCGCGATCTGCGTCTGGCGCTGCGGCGAGCCGGAGACAGCCTGCTGCCGCTCGGGTTCTTCCTGGTCATAACGACGCTGTTTCCGCTGGCACTCGATCCCGAGCTGTCGCAGCTCCGAGACATTGCGCCGGCTGCGCTCTGGGTCGGTGCGCTGTTATCCTCGCTGCTGGCGCTCGATCTGCTGTTTCGTGACGACGGACAGGACGGCGCGCTCGAGCAGCTGGCACTGTGCGGACAGCCCTTTGCGGGTCTGCTGCTGGCGAAGACGGTCGTGCATTGGCTGCTGACCGGATTGCCGCTGGTGCTGGTTGCACCGCTGGCCGCGATCGCGCTCGGCGCACCCTACGGTGCCATGCCGGGCATCCTGGCCGCGGTGTTGCTCGGTACGGTCTGCTTGAGTCTGATCGGGGCGGTCGGGGCGGGATTGACGTTGAGCCTGCGGCGCAACGGTTCGCTGCTGGCGCTGCTGGTGCTGCCGCTCGCGGTGCCGGTACTGATCTTCGGCGCGCGTGCGACGGCGCTCGCCATTGCAGGGGAGTCGCTGGCCGCGCCGCTGTACCTGCTCGCGGCCACCGCGGTGCTGGCCGCGACGCTCGCGCCCTGGGCGCTCGCCGCCGCCGTCCGCATCGGATTGGAGTAGACCGGAGTAATTCGTGGCCTGGGTGTGGTTCCACAAATTCGGCTCACCGCCGCATTTTTATCGGCTGGCAACGCGGCTGACGCCTTGGGCAGCGTGGCCGGCGCTGCTGCTGGGACTGGCCGGTCTGATCGGCGGCCTGGTGCTCGCGCCGGCCGATTATCAGCAGGGCGATGGCTTTCGGATCATCTACGTGCACGCGCCGGCGGCCTGGCTGTCGCTGATGGTCTATGTCGTCATGGCATGCACCGCCGCAGTGGGCCTGATCTGGCGCATGGCGGTCGCGCACGCCGTGGCCGCGAGCTGCGCGCCGATCGGCGCCTCCTTTACCGCGCTGGCACTGGCGACCGGCATGCTCTGGGGGCGACCGATGTGGGGTACCTACTGGGAGTGGGATCCGCGGCTGACCTCGGAACTGCTGCTGCTGTTTCTGTATCTGGGTTATATGGGCCTGCGTAACGCGATCGACGATGTGCCGCGCGCTGATCGCGCCAGCGCGGTGCTCGCGATCGTCGGGGTCGTCAACGTGCCGATCATTCACTACTCGGTGATTTGGTGGAACTCGCTGCACCAGGCCCCGAGCGTCATGAAATTCGGCCAGCCGACCATGCCGGCCTCGATGCTGATTCCGCTGCTGCTGATGCTGGCCGCGTTCACGCTGCTGTTTGCAGCACTGCTGCTCATCCGTGCACGCGGCGAGGTACTGCAGCGCGAACGCAATGCGCGCTGGATGCTCGAAGCGCTGGAACGTCTCTCGACGCACGATGGCCCCCCGACACGCGACGGGCCCTCCGCGAAAGGTGTTCTGGTGGGGCGGTGACCGTGAACCTCGCGCGCTTCTTCGCCATGGGAGGCTATGCGGTCTATGTCTGGCCCTGCTATGCGCTCGCGGCGCTCGTGATCGGCCTCAACATCGTCGCGGCACGGCGCTCATTGCAGCGCGCGCAGCGCGCCGCTCGCCGGCGTCTCGAGGCTGCCCGGGGAGCGATGGCACCATGACACCACGCCGACGCAGGCTCTACTGGGTGCTCGCGATCGTGGCGGGCGTGGCCGTTGCGGGCGCCCTCGCGCTGCGCGCCTTCGAGCAGAACGTGATGTTCTATTTCGACCCGACCCGCATTGCAGCCGGCGAGGTCAAGACCGGCCAGCGCTTCCGCCTCGGCGGCATGGTCGAGCAGGGGAGTTTGAAACGCGCGGCGGGCTCGCTCGAGGTGAACTTCGTCGTCACCGATTTCCGCCACAGCGTGCCGGTGCACTATGACAAGGTGCTGCCTGACCTGTTCCGGGAGGGCGCGGGCGTTGTTGCGCACGGTCGGCTCGATGCCAGCGGCACTTTCATGGCAGATGAAGTGCTCGCCAAGCACGACGAGAAGTACATGCCCCCCGAAGTGGCGCGCTCGCTCAAGCAGGCTCAGGCCGGCGGTGGCGTGTCCGGTAGCGCGTCCGCTAGCGCGCCCGGCGGCGCACAGGAGCCGCGCTGATGCTGGTCGAACTCGGACACTACGCCTTGATCCTGGCGCTGCTGCTGGCCGCGGCGCAGGCCTTCTTTGGACTGGTCGGGCCGGCACTCGCGCGCGAGCGCTGGCTGGCCGCGGTGCCGTCGGCGGCGACCGGCCAGTTCGTGTTTCTTAGCGTAGCGGCCGGCGTGCTCATACACGCCTTCATAGAGAACGACTTCTCGGTGCACTACGTGGCTGAGAATTCCAATTCGGCGCTGCCGCTGTTCTATCGCATCACCGCGCTCTGGGGCGCGCACGAGGGCTCGCTGCTGCTGTGGGCGCTCGTACTCGGCGGCTGGACCGTGGCCGTGGTCGCGCGGCTGCGCTTCCTGCCGCCGATGTTCGGTGCGCGCGTGCTCGGCGTGCTCGGCGTTGTGAGTTTTGGCTTTCTGCTGTTCACGATCTGCACCTCCGATCCGTTCGCGCGGCAGATCCCGGCGGTGCCCGATGGCAACGACCTCAATCCGGTGCTGCAGGACTTCGCGCTCTCGATTCATCCACCGATCCTCTACACCGGTTATGTCGGCTTTGCAGTCAGCTTCGCGTTCGCGTGCGCCGCGATGATCGAAGGCCGGCGCGATCAGCTATGGGCACGCTGGATGCGGCCCTGGACCGTGATCGCGTGGGCCTTTCTCGGCTGGGGGATCGCTCTCGGGAGTTGGTGGGCGTACTACGAGCTTGGCTGGGGCGGCTTCTGGTTCTGGGATCCGGTCGAGAACGCCTCGTTCATGCCGTGGCTGGTCGGCACTGCGCTGATTCATTCGATCGCGGTCACGGACAAGCGGGGTCTGTTCAAGAGCTGGACGCTGCTGCTCGCGGTGGCGGCGTTCTCGCTGAGCCTGCTCGGTACCTTCCTGGTGCGCTCGGGTGTGCTGGTGTCGGTGCATTCCTTTGCCGCCGATCCGCGCCGCGGAATTTTCATTCTGGGATTTCTGATCATCATGATCGGCGGCGCGCTCGCGCTCTACGCCTGGCGCGCGCCGCGCATGGTCTCGGCGGCCGGCTTCGAGCTGATCTCGCGCGAGTCCTTCCTGCTCTTCAACAATCTGCTGCTCGTGATCGCCGCTACCGTGGTGTTCGGCGGCACCATGGCGCCGCTGATTGCCGACACCCTGCATCTGGGCACGCTCTCGGTCGGGCCGCCGTACTTCAATCCGAGCTTCCTGGTGCCGATTCTGCCGCTGCTGGCGCTGCTGTCGCTCGGCATACACGCGCGTTGGCGGCGCGGCGGGCTCGAGGATGCGCGCCGGCGATTGCTCGTGAGCCTGGGGTTCTCGGCGGTGCTCGCGCTCGCGCTGGTGTTCGGCGTCTACGCACATCCCATCCCGCTCACGCCGATTGGCGCGGTGCTCGGCGTCTGGATCATCCTGTCATCGCTGATCGATCCGATCGACCGCTTGCGCCGGCGCCTGAGAGTACCGGCGGCGATCGTCGGCATGACGGTGGCGCACATCGGCGTCGGGTTGTTCGTGCTCGGCATCACCTTCGTCGAGTCGAATACGCTCGAGCGCGACATTGCGCTCAAGCCCGGCGGCTTCGCGGAGCTGGGCGACTATCGCTTCCGGTTCGACGGCGTCGAAAACATCGAAGGCCCGAACTACGAAGGGCTGCGCGGCACGGTCAGCGTGACGCGCAAGGGCGAGCCGGTGACGGTGCTGCATCCGGAGAAACGCCGCTTCTGGGTGCAGGGCTCGGTGCAGACCACGGCCGCGATTGCCGACGGCCTGCACCGCGATCTGCTGGCCTCGCTCGGCGATGATGTGGGCGCGGGCGCGTACAGCCTGCGCTTTCAGTACCGGCCGTTGATCCGCTTCGTCTGGCTCGGCGCGCTCGTGATGGCGATAGGCGGCGTGATCGTTGTCGTCGGTCGCCGCCAGCGCGGCGCCGGCTGGGCGACGGCGGCTGAGCGTGCACCATCGACGGCCGCGGCGGCGCCCGGCGCGCCGGGTAATTCGGCATGAACGCAGTCGCGAACCGATTCGCGCTGCCGCTGGCTGGCTTCGCACTGCTGCTGGTGGTGCTGATCGCGGGCCTCTATCACGCGCCCGAGAAGGGCATCATCGTCTCGCCGCTGCTCGGCAAGCCCACACCGCAGTTCTCGCTGCCCGGACTGCTCGATGAATCGAGTCCGCTGCAGGCGCAGACGCTGCGCGGTCACTGGTCGCTGGTCAACGTCTGGGGCACCTGGTGCTTCGAGTGCCGCGCAGAACACGAGACGCTGCTGCAGATCAAGCAGCAGGGCAAGGTGCCCATCTTCGGAATCGACTGGAAGGATGACGATGACAAGGCGCGCGCCTGGCTCAGCGAGCTCGGCAACCCGTATGAGCGCATCGGCGCCGATCGCGAGGGCCGGGTCGCCATCGACTGGGGCGTCTACGGCGCGCCCGAAAGTTTTCTGATCAATCCGTCCGGCACCGTGGTCTACAAGCACGTGGGTGCGTTGACGCCCGAAATCTGGCAGCAGGAATTCCTCTCGCGCCTGTTATGAGAGCGCGCATCCTGGTTGCCCTGCTGGCGCTCGCGGCGCTGCTGCCCGCGCCGCGCGCCGATGCGATCGACAGCATCCCGCCGCTGCCCGAGCCGGCGCTGCAGCAGCGATACCTCGCGCTCACGCATGAACTGCGGTGCATGCAGTGCCAGAATGAATCGCTGGCCGACTCGCCCGTGGGGCTCGCCTCCGATCTGCGGCGCGATGTACGCGAGCAGCTGCTGGCCGGCCAGAGCGATCAGCAGATCCGGGATCACATGGTCGCGCGCTACGGCGAATTCATTCTGTTCCGGCCGCGCATGAGCTGGCGCACGGCCTGGCTCTGGAGCCTGCCTGGCGTGCTGATGCTGGTCGGCATCGTCATCGGCGTGCGTGTGCTGCGCGACCGCCGGCAACGCGTCGGCGAGGAGAGCGAGGAGTCGCTCGACGCATGATGCGATTTATCTTCATCGCGCTGCTGCTGAGCCTGGTGGCCGCGAGCTTCGTGGCGCTGCCGCTGTTGCGGGTCAAAGCCCACGGAGTGCGCGCGCCGATGACCGCAGCGCTGGTGCTGCTGGCATTGCTGGTCGCGGGCTTTGGTCTCTACGCCTGGGTCGGCGATCGCTACTGGAGCGCAGCACCCACGCAGGCGGATGCGGATCAGACGATCTCGACGCTGGCGCGCCACCTCGAGCGCGAGCCCGGCGATCTCTCGGGCTGGCTCGAGCTTGCCCAGGCTTATGGCGCCATCGGCAATTATTCACTGTCACTGCGCTGCTACCAGCGCGCCAATCGCCTGAGCGTCGGCGGCAATGCGGCCGCGCTCGCCGGCATGGCCGAGGCCATGCTGATGCAGGATGACACCAGCCAGAACGCGAAGGTCGCCGAGTACCTCGAGCGCGCCCTGCAGCTCGATCCGCATTCGCCCAAGGCGTTGTTCTACAGCGCAGTCCTCGCGTACCGCGGCGGTCAACTCGAACTCGCCAAGCAGCGCTTCGAGCTCATGTTGGCACTCTCGCCGCCCGAAAACATCCGCGTCGCGCTCCAGCACCAGATCGATGACATCGACGCGCAGCTCAAGGGCCAGCCCGCCGGCGGAGCCCCCGCCACAGGCCCGCGGGCCGGCGCCGCGGGCGGCAAAGTCGACGCGGCGACGGCCATTCATCTGCACGTGACCGTAAGCCCCGCGCTTGCCGATAAAGTCCCCGCCGACGCTGCACTGTTCGTGTTCGTGCGCGCCCCCTCGGGCGGCCCGCCGCTCGCGGTCAAACGCAGCAACGTGCGCCTGCCGCAGGATGTGGATCTCTCGGCCGCCGACGCCATGGTGGCCGACCGCGCCGTGCAGCCGGGGCAGAGTGTTTCGGTGATGGCGCGTATTTCCGTCTCCGGCAACCCGCTGCCGCAGAGCGGCGATCTCTACGGCGAAATTCGCTACGTGGCCGGGAAGAGCGGTGCGCAGGCGCTGCAGATCGACAAGCTCAATCCATGAGCCTACAGGCGCAGAAGCCCACGCCTGCCGATGAATGCCAGCGTCAATCCCACGATGAACGCGAGGCCGACGTTCCACATCGAGAAGGCAGCGGTCACCAGCGTGATGAACCGTTCGACTTTCTGCTTGCTGAAGTCACACGAACCCAGGGCGAGCTGTGCTCCGGTCAGAAAAAGGATGACGCCCAGCACCGCTCGCGGAAAGACAGCGAAGATGGTCTCGATCGAGCGGCTGAATCCCAGCGCGAGCACCAGCAACAGCGATCCGAGAATGATGGGCGCCCCACCGGTGCGGGCACCGAAGGCCACGTGTCCGGCCATGCCGCCGGCGCCGTGACACATGGGTACCCCTCCTGCGGCAGCGCCCATCAGATTGATGACCCCGGTCGATGCTGCGATGGCATCTTCGGTGACGGCCCGGTCCGGAAAGAGTCGATTGTTCTCCGCGCGGATGGCGATCACGGCATTACCGAGCGTCAAAGGCAGTTGCGGTAGAGCGAGCAGGCTGGTGCCGATCAGCAGGTCGTGCCAGGTGATGCTCGAGAGTGCGAAGCTCGGCGCCTGAAGCTCGAAACGGACCGCGGCCAGCGCTGCGACAGCATCGGGGTTTTGAATCGCGCCACAGACACCGCCGAACACCAGCAGCAGGAACATGGCGGGGATCGCGCGATTGGTGAGCAGCAGCAGCGTGCCGATGAGACCGATCGCCGCGACCAGCCATCCGCTGCTCATCATTCCGACCCCCTGCAGCATGAAATTCATGCCGAGGCCGAGAACGATGCCGATCACGACGAAACGAGGCACGAGTCGCGCCGCGTGCGTGGCAACGCCGGTGAGTCCGAGCAGCAGCCAGATCACTCCGGTCGCCAGGTCGGCAGCGTAGACAGTCGATTGAGTGATGACGGCCGTTTGCGCCGCCTGGGTGGCAGCCACGGCGCCCACGGCTTTCATCGGTTGAACGGGGAAGGGCGTCCGGTAGTAGAGACCGCACGCCACCATGGCGATCCCGAAGGAAAGCAGCACACCGAAGGGCGCCATCTTGACGACGGCAATATAGGCAACCACGAACGGTATGAACGTGCCGAGATCCCCGAAGGCACCGGCCCATTCCATCCGGTCAAAGCGGTTTCTCATGACTACGCCTTACCGGGACTGGACGGCTCGGCGACACACAGGCCGGCAATGTTGCCTATTGAGGAGCAACGGCGAAAACGCATCTGAACCTCAGCGAGGTGCGGGACGGTTTGCCGATGGCTGAATCCACCTGATCAAGCCTGATCGTCTCAACGGTTCTTCCCCTGGCAACGCAGTAGTCATTTGCCGTGTCATACACGTATGCCGTGGCCGCCGCCGGTGGCCCGAACCCAACCGGCGCGCTGCGCTTCACCACCAAGTAGGTGTCCTGGCCTACGGTCCTTACTCCGCCGTCCGCGCATGCCCCCAACGCCAACAGAACGGCTGCACAGATGATTCGTGATTGGATGGGCATGGGCCTGCCGCTAGAGGGCCAATTATCGTAGGAGGCGCTTGTACACAGCAAAATCTTCGCCGGAGAAGCAGCAGAATAATACTTCATCGAGTTGGTTGAGGCGGTATGCGCCGGTGGCCGAGAAATTCTCCCAAGGCTCGGGCGACCTCTTGCGGGCAATCCATGGGCGTGAAATGACCACCGGGGAGAATGACCAAGGTTGCCCGTAGCAACTCAGCGAGTGGTCGCGCCACGGTGTCGAGTGGCAGGAACTCGTCGTGCTCACCCCAAAGGACGAGCGCGGGAACACCACTCGTGCGGAGCGCCTCGCCAATGTGCTCGGTCTGGCGCGGGTCGAGATCTCGCGCGGCTCGGAGCAGGCGCAGGCCGCCTTGCTCACCCTTATAACTCGCGAGCATTTCACGCATGCCACTGCTTCTCGCCAGACGTCGAGCCAGCACCGGAAAGAGGCGGTGCGCGTCGGCCGGGGCCCACTCGCGGATGCCGGCGATTGCCTCCATCGCCCACTCGCCCGCATACACACCGTCGAGAACGGCCAGAGCGCGGACGCGTTGCGGCGCGCTGGTCACCATGAGCTGTGCAGCGGCCGAGCCCACATCGTGAGCAACCACCGCCGCACGCGCGATGCCGAGCGCATCGAGGAGCACTAGCATCCAGCGCGCCTGGCTCGCCATGTCGAGGCGCGCGCCGGCCGTAGCATTGGACGCGCCGTAGCCGACCAGATCCGGAATGAGGATGCGGTATCCGGCAGCCATCAGCGCGGGCGCGACGCGGGTCCAGAGATAGCGAGTCGCAGGGAAGCCGTGCAGAAGCAGAACTGGAGGACCCTCGCCGGCGTCCTCCAGGGCGATCGTGGCGCCTGTGACTGGGATCTCAACAGCCGTCATGCGTGAAGCCCTGACGATGCCGCGCGTGCGATCTCTTGAGTTACTGAAAGAGCCCCACCCATTTTTCGGTCAACCGCTCGAGCGCAAGAATGACCATGCGCGGCGCTCGCTCTCCGGTCTCACTACGCCATTCCCGAATGGTGGCCTCGGGTACCTCGAGTGCG
This sequence comes from Steroidobacteraceae bacterium, assembly GCA_036008365.1. Taxonomy (GTDB): domain Bacteria; phylum Pseudomonadota; class Gammaproteobacteria; order Steroidobacterales; family Steroidobacteraceae; genus FEN-1191. The sequence continues at coordinate 10,894 of DASYNV010000009.1, forward strand.
CGGGCTGCGGCCTGGACGTCGAGTTGTGCCCAGCTCATCAGATCGCGCACGCGGCGAGCGGGCGA
>DASYNV010000010.1:0-14196 GCA_036008365.1 Steroidobacteraceae bacterium
GGCCATTGACGCGCCACGAATCCGAGGCCCCGCGATGCGATCGCCAGTTGCCATCGCTAAGTTTTTCGGCGATCAACCTGGCCGCCGTGGCGCCGTCCGGAATGCGCAGATAGGCCTCGGCAAGCGTCAGCAGCGCCACACCCTCGGCGGTGTGCAGACCGTACTGCTGCAGGAAGCGATCGATCCAGCGATGCGAGAGCGCCGTGCGCTGCGAGCGCGCCAGCGCGAGCGCCGTGCGTTGCACCGCCTCGGACTCGGACTCACCGACCGCGGCGTCGCTGAACAGTTGGGCTGACAGAGCTGGCACGATGGCGTCGCGCGCTAGTTACCGTCGCTGGTGAGCGTCCCGCTGTCGACGCTGAGATTCACGGTCACCGGGACTGGGCCGCGAGATGCGGCCATGCCGACCGCAGATACAGCGCCATCGAAATCAACGTCAGTGCCGCGGCCAGCACCGTCAGCCATTGCCCGAGCAGATAAATCGGCAGTCCGAGCAGTGGATGTCGGAACAGCAGCATGGTAATTCCCGTCATCTGCAGAATGGTCTTGTATTTGCCGATGCGCGAGACCGCGACCGCGGTGCGCTGACCGATGCCGGCCATCCATTCGCGCAGCGCCGAGATTGCAATCTCGCGGCCGATGATCACGGCAGCGGTCAGCACCATGAGCGGACGTGAATCGCGGCTCACGATCAGCACCAGCGTCACCGCGACGATGAGCTTGTCGGCGACGGGATCGAGAAACGCGCCCAGGCGCGTGGTCTGCCCGAGACGCCGTGCCAGATAGCCGTCGAGCGAGTCGGTGATGGCCGCGGCCGCGAACACCAGGCCGGCGATGGGGTCGGCCAGGTTGTTCGGATTCTCATCCCCCAGGAAGAACAGCACCACGACCAGCGGAATCGCAAGTATGCGCAGCCACGTGAGAATGTTCGGCAGGTTCCAGATCATCACGCCCCCGGATGCAGATGATCATAGATCGAACGCGCCATCGAAGCGCCGACGCCCGACACCTTTTCCAAATCTGCGACCGCGGCCCGCATGACGCCCTGCAGACCACCGAAGTGGGTCAGAATCGCGCGCCGGCGTGCCGGTCCCAGACCCGGAACGGTCTCGAGGATCGACTCGCGGTAGCGGCGCGCGCGCCGCCGGCGATGACCCGTGATCGCAAATCGATGCGCTTCGTCGCGTACGCGCTGGATGAAATGCAACGCGGGGCTGTCGGGCTCGAGAATGATCGGGGTCGGATCGCCCGCAAGATGCAGCCGTTCCTGGCCCGGGCGTCGGTCGGCGCCCTTGGAGACGCCGACCACCCTCAAGCCCTCGACGCCGGCTTCGGCCAGCGCGCTGACCGCCGCATCCACCTGGCCCGGGCCGCCGTCGATCAGCAGCAGGTCCGGGGCATTGCGTTCGCCGCCGGCAATACGCGCCCCGTAGCGCTGCAGCGCCTGATGCATGGCGCCGTAGTCATCGCCCGCCGTGACTCCCTCGATGTTGTAGCGGCGGTAGTCGCGCTTGTGCGCGCCGTCCGGACCGAACACGACGCACGAAGCCACGGTGCCCTCACCCGCGGTGTGACTGACATCGAAGCACTCGACGCGTTCGGGCGGATGTGGCAATTGCAGCACGCGCGCAAGGATCCGGCGGCCCTCCGCCGCGAGCTCGGCCTGCGCGCGCCGCATGCGCAATGCATTCTGGGCGTTCTCCTGCGCAAGCTCGATCCATTTGACGCCGCGCCCACGCTGCGGCACGCGCAGATGCAGCGCGCGGCCGGATCTGCTGGCGAGCGCCTCCATGAGTGCCTCGCGGTCCGGCAACTCGATGTTCAGCAGCACCTCGGGCGGCGGGGTCTCGCGGCCGTAATACAGCATCAGAAAATCGGCCAGGGTCTCGGCCGGCTCGCTGAGCGCGCTGCCCGGAAAGTAGCTGGCGCTGCCGAGATTCTGGCCGTCGCGCACCGGCAGCACGCAGATCGCGTACTGGCCCGGCTCGCCGGCGATCGCAACGACATCGGTATCGGTCGGGCGCTGCGCGTTGGCAATCTGCTGCGCGCGGATCTCCTGCAGCTCGCGCAGCTGATCGCGCAGCCGCGCGGCATCCTCGAACTGCAACGACGCTGCGGCCGCTTCCATGCGCTGCTGCAGCGCTGCGACCACCTCGAGATTGCGACCCTCGAGCACGCCGATCGCGCCCTCGAGATCGCGCGCGTAGGTTTCGCGATCGATGAATCCGACGCACGGCGCCGAGCAGCGCCCGATCTGGTACTGCAGGCACGGGCGGCTGCGGTTGGCAAAGAAGGAATCACGGCAGTTGCGGATGCGGAACACCTTCTGCAGGTGCTGCAGCACTTCCTTGACCGCGTAGGCACTCGGAAACGGGCCGTACTGGCGGCTGCCGGGCTGCGGCGGCCCGCGATAGAACACCAGCCGAGGAAACTCGTGCCCTGGCTGGCACAGGATGAAGGGAAAGGATTTGTCATCCCGCAGCACGATGTTATAGCGCGGCCGATGCGCCTTGATCAGGTTGCTCTCGAGCAGCAGCGCCTCGGATTCGGTATTGACGACCGTGACATCAATGCGCGCGATGCGTGCCACCAGCGCCGCGATCTTTGGCGACAGCAGCCGGCTCGAGAAGTAGCTGCCGACGCGATCGCGCAGCCGCGCCGCCTTGCCGACATACAGCAGCTCGTCGTCGGCGGCGTACATGCGGTAGACACCGGGACGCTGTGGCAGTGTGGCCACGTAGTCCCTGGCATCGAATGCAGATTCGATCACTCGGCGGCGTACGCCCCGACGCATTCGCGAGGTACGCTCATGACTGCCGCTTGCTGCGCTCGGCGATCAGCATCGCGAGCTCCAGCGCCTGCTCGTAGTTCAGCCGCGGATCCACCTGCGATCGATAGGCACGCTGCAGATCGGAATCGGTGAGCCCGCGCGCCCCGCCGGTGCACTCGGTGACATCCTCGCCGGTCAGCTCGATGTGCGCGCCACCCAGGTACGAGCCGTGCTCGGCGTGGATGCGGAATGCCAGATCGAGTTCCTTGAGGATGTTCTCGAACCGGCGCGTCTTGAAGCCGCCGGTGCTGGTCTCGGTGTTGCCGTGCATGGGATCGCAGCACCAGAGCACGGTGTGACCCGTGCGTTGCACGGCGGCGATCGCCGCGGGCAGCGAATTCTCGATGTCCTTGGCACCGTAGCGGTGGATCAGCGTCAGCCGACCCGGCTGGTTCTGCGGATTGAGCGTGGTGACCAGTTGCTGCAGCCACTGATCGCTCATGGCCGCCCCGATCTTGATACCGATCGGATTGGCGATGCCGCGGAAGTACTCAATGTGCGCGCCCTCGACCTGCGCGGTACGCATGCCGATCCATGGCATATGGGTCGAAAGGTTGTACCAGCGGTTCTGGCGCGCGATGTAGCGCGTCTGCGCCTGCTCATACAGCAGGTGCAGGCCCTCATGGCTGGCGAAGAAGTCCACGCGCGTGGCCTCGTGCACGCGCTTGCCGCTCAGGGACTCGAAGAAATCCAGCGCATCGCCGATCGAGCGCGCGGTGCGCTCGTAAGCCTCGCGCAACTGGGCGTGGCGCACGAAGCCCAGGTCCCAGTATTCCGGATGGTGCAGGTCCGCGAAGCCGCCATCGACCAGCGCGCGTACGAAGTTGAGTGTGAGCGCCGCGCGCTCATAGCCGCGCAACAGCAGCTGCGGATCGGCGCGGCGCGCCTCGGCGGAGAATTCCGGCCGATTGACCAGATCGCCGCGATAGGCCGGCAGCGTGACGCCGTCGCGCGTCTCGGTATCGGCCGAGCGCGGCTTGGCATACTGGCCGGCCATGCGGCCGACGCGTACCACCGGCCGCTTCATGCCCGACAGCAGCACCAGGCTCATCTGCAGCAGCACCTTGAGCTGCTTGGCGATGCGGTCGGACTCGCATTCGACGAAGCTCTCGGCGCAGTCACCGCCCTGCAGCAGGAAGCCCTCGCCGCGCTGCACCGCCGCCAGCCGTTCGCGCAGGTTCTCCACTTCCCAGGACACCACGATCGGCGGCAGCCGCGACAGTTCGGCCACGACCTTGGCGAGCGACTGCGGATCTTCGTAGGTGGGCTGCTGCGTGGCCTTGCGCGCCTGCCAGCTCGCCGGATGCCAGGAATTGCTATCGGTGGATCGCATGGCCCAATGCTAACATGCGCTCTTTGCCGGGGGCATGCATGCACAACGTGCTGGTACTGGGGGCCGGCAAGATCGGCGCATTGATCTCAGGACTGTTGGCCGAATCGAGCGTGTACAAAGTTCGGCTTGCCGACGTCGACGGGATTGCGGCGGAGGGCGTGGCGCGCGCGCACGCTCTGGCCAATATCCAGGCGGTGCGCTTGGATGCCAGCGATGCGGCGGCGCTGCGCGCCTATGTCGACGCTGAGCCGATCGACGCGGTGGTATCGAGCCTGCCCTATCACTGCAATCCGCTGGTCGGCGCCGTGGCGCGCGAGGCCGGCCTGCACTACTTCGATCTGACCGAGGACGTCGAGGTTACGCGCCGCATCGCCGCGCTGGCGCACGACGCGCCGCAGGCCTTCGTGCCGCAGTGTGGCCTTGCACCGGGCTTCATCAGCATCGCCGGCGGTGAACTGATCCGTCACTTCGACACCCTGCGCAGCGTGCGTCTGCGGGTCGGCGCACTACCGCAGCACCCGCACAACGTTCTCAAGTACTCGCTGACCTGGAGCACCGAGGGACTCATCAACGAATACGGCAATCCCTGTGAGGCCATGGCCGACGGCCGCCTGGTCGAGATCAGGCCGCTCGAGGGGCTCGAGGAAATCGAGATCGATGGCACGCTCTACGAGGCATTCAACACCTCCGGCGGCTTAGGGTCGCTGGCGCAGACCTGCGGCTCGCGTTGCGAGAGCATGGATTACAAGACCATCCGCTATCCCGGGCACTGCGCGCAGATGCGCCTGCTCATGAACGATCTGAAGCTCAATCAGGATCGGGCAACGCTCAAACGTATTCTCGAGAACGCGGTTCCACAGACTCTGCAGGACGTGGTGATCGTGTATGCCGCGGTTACCGGCATGCAGAACGGTGAACTGCGGGAGGAAAACTACGTCAGCAAGATCTATCCGCAGATGATCGCCGGCCGACTCTGGTCGGCCATCCAGGTCAGCACCGCCTCGGGCCTGTGCGCGGTACTGGACCTGGTGCTGTCGCACCCTGAGCATCATCACGGCCTGGTCACGCAGGAGTCCTTCCGCCTGCCGGATATTCTCGGCAATCGTTTCGGCGAGCACCTGGCCGCGGGCGGCAGCAAGGACATTTCCGGCGATGTCGTGCTGAGCGGCGCACCCGGCCGCCAGCGCGCGCTGCAGGCCTGAGTCGCATCATGTCCAACGATACCGCAGCGCTGCTGCAACACTTCGAGATTGCCTCGGCGCCCGAGGGCTCGGCCGCGGCGCTCGAGACTTTCAATCCCGCAGACGCGAGTCTGCTCGCGCGCGTGCCCGCGAGCAGCGCTGCCGACTACGAAGCGGTGCTGGCGCGTGCGCTGAGCGCGGCCAGGAGCTGGGCCGAAGTGCCCGCGCCCGCGCGCGGCCAGCTGGTACGGCACATCGGCGACGAGCTGCGGCTGCACAAGCAGGAGCTCGCGACGCTGGTGGCGCTGGAAAACGGCAAGATCATGGCCGAAGCGCTGGGCGAAGTGCAGGAGATGATCGACATCGCCGACTTCGCGGTCGGGCAGTCGCGTCAACTCTATGGCCGCACGATGCATTCCGAGCGGCCGCAGCATCGCATGTACGAGCAATGGCATCCTCTCGGCGTGGTTGGCATCGTCACGGCATTCAACTTTCCGGTGGCGGTGTGGTCCTGGAACGCGTTGATCGCGGCGATCTGCGGCAACGCCTGCGTCTGGAAACCGTCTGCCAAGACTCCGCTGTGCGCGCTGGCAGTGCAGTGGCTGAGCGAGCGAGTGCTCGAGCGTCACCAGGCACCGCCGGTGTTTCAGCTGCTGCTCGACCACGGCGCCGAACACGGCCAGCGCCTCGCCGCCGACGCGCGTGTCGCGCTGCTCTCCTTTACAGGCTCAACCGCGGTCGGGCGCCGCGTCGGTCAGACCGTCGCCGCGCGACTGGGCAAGTCGCTGCTCGAGCTCGGCGGCAACAACGCCATCATTGTCGATGAAACCGCCGATATCGACCTGGCCGCGCGCGCCATCGTGTTCGGCGCGCTCGGCACCGCCGGACAACGCTGCACCACCACGCGGCGCGTGATCGTGCACCGCGCGCACCTGCAGGCGCTGCAGCAGCGGCTCGTGCACGCCTACCGGCAGGCGCCGATCGGCGATCCGCTCGATCCGAAGACGCTGGTGGGACCCCTGATCGATGCGCAGGCCGTGCGCGCCTACGAGGGCGCAATCGCCGCGGCGCGCGCCGCCGGCGGTGAGGTACTGGTCGGCGGCGAAGTGCTCGCCCGCCCCGGTCACTTCGTGCAGCCCGCCATCGTGCTGGCGCAGAACCACTGGGAGATCGTGCAGCACGAGACGTTCGCGCCGATTCTCTACCTGATTCCGGCCGATTCGCTCGAGCAGGCCATCGAGCTGCATAATCAGTCGGCGTACGGACTCTCCTCGGCCCTGTTCACGCAGCGGCTTGCCAATGCCGAGCGCTACCTGAGCCAGAACGGCAGCGACTGCGGCATCGCCAACATCAATATCGGCACCTCGGGTGCGGAAATCGGCGGCGCCTTCGGCGGCGAGAAGGACACCGGCGGCGGCCGCGAGGCCGGCTCGGATTCCTGGAAGGCCTATATGCGCCGGCAGACCAACACGATCAACTGGAGTGCGGCGCTGCCGCTCGCGCAAGGCATCGAATTCGAATCAGCGCCCCGGTAGCCGCAGTTCGACGCGCGCGCCGCCGAGCTTGGCGGAGCTGCCGATGATGAGCTCACCACCGTAGAGCGCCACGGTCTCGCGCACCATCGCGAGTCCCAGGCCGTGACCCGGCACCTGCTCATCGGCGCGCACGCCGCGCTCGATCACGCGCGCCTGGTCGGCGGCGGCGATGCCCGCGCCATCGTCCTCGACCACGATCGAAAGCCGATGCGGTACCTCGCGCGCGCCATCCAGCTGCACGCTGACGGCAACCCGCGCGCGGCACCACTTGCAGGCATTGTCGAGCACGTTGCCGAGCAGCTCGAGAATGTCGCCGGTATCGCCGAGGAAGCCGAACTGCGCGGGCACGTCCAGATCGATGCCCAGGTCTTTGTGGGCATGCACCTTGAGCAGCGCCGCGCGCAGATCGGTCACCAGCGGCAGCACCGGTACGCTGGCCTGGCCGAGCGTGACGCCGCCAGCGGCCGCGGCGCGCTTGAGCTGGTGATCGACGATCTGCGCGATGCGGTCGATCTCGTGCTGCAACGTTGCGCGCTGCGCCGCGACCTCTTCGGCCGTCCCGAGATTGGCGCGAATCACCGCCAACGGTGTCTTGAGGCTGTGCGCCAGATTCCCGAGTGTGTCGCGGTAGTGCGCAATCCGATTGCGCTCCGACTCCAGCAGCGCATTGAGCCCCTTGGCAACACCGGCCAGCTCGCGCGGGTAGTCGGCCCCGAGGCCCTGCGCGGCACCGGTTTCCACCGCCGCGATCTCCTGCTCCAGGCGCCGCACCGGCGCCAGCGCACGCCGCATCATCCAGGCCATGGTCGCGAGCACTGCCAGCACCAGAGCAGCAAACCAGCCGGCCATCTGCTGCCGGAATCGCCACAGCTGCTGGCGCTGCGGCTCGGTGCTGTCGGCCGCGGTGAAGACCAGATTCTTCGAGGCGCCGGCGGCATAGTCCCATTGCAGCCCGCGACTGAGCTCGGCCACCTGCGTACCATCGCGCGCCTTGAGATAGCGGAAGTCGGCGCCGCCCACGGCCAGCCGCATGCCCAGCTCGAGCCCGGTACCGTTCAACGAGGGGGAGCTCCACAGCAGCTTGCCGTTCTGGTCGCGCACGACCGCGTACAGCCCCGAGCCCGGCACGTCGAGGCGCGACTCGGGATCGAGCAGATTCACATCGATGCCGCCGTCGCGATTCAGATCGGCCGCGGTCACGAGCCCCACCACTTGCTCGGCCAGCAGCTCGCGCAGCGACGCGTTGGAAAGCGATCGGAATACGCCGTCGAGCACGCCGATCGTGAGCGCAAAGAACAGCACCAGCGGCACCGCGACCGCGAACAGCAGCCGGCGGCTCACCGATGGCCGCCGCATGCTCGAGAGGGAGTTCACCACCGCGGGATCTGCGCGTGAATCTACGCCGCAGTGCTGCGCGGCAGGCTCAGGCGGTAGCCGCGTCCCCGCAGCGTCTCGATCGGCTTGAGGGTGTCGTCAGGGTCGAGCTTGCGGCGTAATCGGCCGACCAGCACCTCGACCACGTTGCTGTCGCGATCGAAATCCTGCGCATATAGCCGCTCCGTCAACTCGGTCTTTGACAGCACCTCGCCGGCACGCAGCATCAGGTGCTCGAGAATCCGGTATTCGAAGCTGGTGAGCTCGACCGCCTGGCCGTGCACCGTTACGGTCTGTGCGCGCGAGTCGAGCTCGAGTGGACCACAGCGCAGCCGCGAGCTGGCCCAACCGCCGGAGCGACGCAACAGCGCCGCGAGCCGCGCCTGCACTTCCGCGACGTGAAATGGCTTGGCCACGTAATCGTCGGCGCCGGCGCTCAAGCCCTCGACCTTGTCCTGCCAGCTATCGCGTGCCGTCAGAATCAGCACGCCGTAGGTCTTGCCGCGGGCGCGCAACTGGCGGATCAGCTCGAGTCCCGAGAGCTTCGGTAAACCGAGATCGATGATCGCCACGTCGATCGGATACTCGGTGGCCGCATAGAGCCCTTCCTCGCCGTCGGCGGCGACATCGACCGTGTGCCCGGCCGCGGTGAGATCACTCTTGAGTGCTTCTCGCAGCGCCGCCTCGTCCTCGACTACCAACACCCGCATGGCCTGCTCGAGTCCTTCAGCGTATTTCCGCGCCGCTGCGCGCATCGATGTGCACTTCCCAGACCTTGCCGGCCTGGGACAGCAGCCGGAATACGTACACGTGGCGGCCGCCCTCATCGGTGCTCGAGGCGCGCACCACGCGCGCGGCATAGCGCTGCTGCACCAGCGCGCTCGCCTGCGTTTGGGTGAGTTCGCGGTCGGGGTGATCGGCGTCGGCAGCCCTGGCCGGCACCGAAGCGGCCCATGCGGCCAGCAGGCCCATGGCCAATGCCAAGCCAACCCGTTTGAGCCCGATCCTTGACGCCCTTTGCATCGCCCCATCGCCCCCTAGGCATCGGCCTGCTGTGATAAGCGGCAATTTACAAAGCACGCGATGAACCCAGGCTGAATTGACACTAACGTTTCAACTTCAACGACTTGGCCGTATTCCAGAGCTCGTCCCACTGCGCCGCCGACAATTGCTTCAGCGCCACACCGGCGCGCCCGGCCTGGCGCTCCATGCTCTCGAAGCGCCGTTCGAACTTCGCCGATGCGGTCCGCAGCGCCTGCTCGGGATCCAGATCCATGTGACGGGCCCAATTGGCGATCGTGAACAGCAGATCGCCGAGCTCTTCGGCCACCTGTTCGGGGTGGCCGGCAGACAATGCGCGGTCGATCTCCGTCAGCTCCTCGTCGATCTTGTCGCGAACGCCCGCGGCATCCGGCCAGTCGAAGCCGACGCGTGCGGCCCGACGGCCCAGCTTGGCCGCTCGCACCAACGCCGGCAGCGCCGTCGGCACATCGGCCAATGCTCCGCCCGCGCCGCGCGCGGCGCGCTCGCGCGCCTTCTCGGCCTCCCACGACCGATGCAGCTCCGGCCCCGCGAGCGCGCGTGGCTCGGCGAACACATGCGGGTGGCGCCGCACGAGCTTGTCGTGGATGCCGCGCGCCACATCGGCGAATTCGAATCGGCCGAGCTCTTCGGCCATGCGCGCGTGAAACACCACCTGGAACAGCAGATCACCGAGCTCATCGCGCAGACGCTCGAGATCATCGCGCGCGATCGCATCCGCCACCTCGTAGGCTTCCTCGACCGTATAGGGCGCGATGCTCTCGAAATTCTGTGCGCGATCCCAGGGGCAGCCGCGCTGCGGATCGCGCAGCGTGCGCATCAGCGCCAGCAGCGCATCGATCGCCTCGCCCGCGCGAGTCACGCGCGATCCTCGCTCAATACCTCGCGCAGATTGGCCAGAATACCGGCCGTGGCACCCCAGATGTTGCGTTCGCCGTAGGGCAGCTCCCAGATCTCGAAGTCCGGTCCGTACCCGCGGCCCGGACGCGAGCGGTAATTGCCGGCGGTCAATGCGAACGCCAGCGGCAGCTCGAATACTTCAGCCACCTCGGCAGCATCGTGCGTCACCGTGAAACCGGGCTGCACCAGCCCGACCAGCGGCGTGATGCGGTAACCGCTGCGGATGATCTGATCGGACAGGAAACCGATCGGCTCTATACGAGCCGCCTCGATTCCGATCTCCTCCTGCGTTTCCCGTAGTGCGGCGAAGCCAGCGTCGCGATCGCTCGGCTCGATGCGTCCGCCGGGAAAACTGATCTGGCCGGCGTGCGAGCGCAGATGACTGGCGCGCACTGTCAGCAGCAGCGTTGGCGCCGGTGCATGCAGCACGATCGGCACCAGCACCGCCGCTGCGGCAATGGTAACGGGCACGGTTTCGAACTCCGCGGCCAAGCGCGTGCCGACGCGGCAGTCTTCCAGGCGCGAGTCCGGCTCGGCGCGCAGCCGAGTGCGCAGGCGCCGCTGCCAGCCGTGCGGCAGTTCGGGCAGCATCGACTGCGCGAGCGCGGTCATCGCTCCGCTAGCCGCTGCCGCCGCTGCCGCCCTTGATGCCACCGCGCGTGAGCTCGGTCGGATCGAGCAGCGCATCGAGTTGCTCGCGCGGCAGCGAGGTCTCGCGCGCCGCCACCTCGCGGATCGGCTTGCCCTCGGCATAAGCTTTCTTGGCGATGGCCGCGCCCTTCTCGTAGCCGATCACCGGATTGAGCGCCGTTACGAGAATCGGATTGCGATCGAGCGCTGCGGTGAGACGCGCGCGATTGACTTCGAAACCCGCGATCGCGCGGTCGGCCAGCAGGCGCGACACGTTCGCGAGCAGGCGGATGCTCTCGAGCAGGTTGTGCGCGATCACCGGCAGCATCACGTTGAGCTGGAAATTGCCCGACTGCCCGGCGATCGTGATGGTGACATCGTTGCCAATCACCTGTGCCGCCACCATCGCCGTGGCTTCGGGAATCACCGGATTGACCTTGCCCGGCATGATACTGCTGCCCGGCTGCAGCGCCGGCAGGGCGATCTCACCGAGGCCCGCGAGCGGCCCGCTGTTCATCCAGCGCAGATCGTTGGCGATCTTGGTGAGGCTCACGGCCACGACCTTGAGCTGCCCGGACAACTCGACCGCGGCATCCTGTGCCGACAGCGATTCGAAAAAGTTGGCGCTCGGTTCGAACGGGATGCGAGTCAATGCCGTGAGCTCGCGACAGAATGCGGCGCCAAAGTCCGGGTGTGCATTGATCCCGGTGCCGACGGCGGTGCCGCCCTGAGCCAGACGCAGCAGGCGCGGCTCGACCGCGCGCAGTCGCGCGCTGCCGTGTTCAATCTGCGCGCGCCAACCCGATAACTCCTGTCCGAAAGTCACGGGCATCGCATCCATCAGGTGCGTGCGGCCGGTCTTCACCACCGCCGCGAGCTCATGCTCGCGCCGTCCGATCACGCTCGCGAGATGCTGCAGCGCCGGCAACAACTGCTCGCGCAGCATCAGCGCCGCACTCACATGGATCGCGGTCGGTATGACATCGTTACTGCTCTGCCCCATGTTGACGTGATCGTTGGGATGCACCGTCTTGCCCGAACGCGCGGCCAGGTGAGCGATCACCTCGTTGGCGTTCATGTTGGTGCTGGTGCCGGAGCCGGTCTGAAACACGTCGATCGGAAACTGCGCATCGTGCGTGCCGTCGGCCACCTGCTGCGCGGCGGCTTCGATGGCGCCGGCGACATCGCCCGCGAGCAGTCCCAGCCGGGCATTGGCGGCCGCCGCGGCGCGCTTGATCAGCGCCAGCGCGCGGATGAAGCCGCGCGGCAGCGTCAGACCGCTGATTGGAAAATTCTCGACCGCGCGCTGCGTCTGCGCGCCCCAGAGCGCCTCAGCGGGGACCTTCAGCTCTCCCATGCTGTCGCGCTCGATGCGAAACGATGGCGGACTCATGTGTTCACCCGATGCGTTATCATGTTTAGTCTAGCACTTCGACCTGACACTTCGACTGCACGCCGCGATCGCATGGAAGCCTCTGCCCTGACAGCACTCTCGCCCATCGACGGCCGCTACGCCGCCACGGTCGCGCCGCTGCGCAGCTTCTTTTGCGAGGCGGCCCTGATCCGTGAGCGCATTCGCGTCGAGGCGCTGTGGTTTCAGCTGCTCACGCGCACCGGCTCACCGCTGCTGAAAGCGCCGCTGCCCGAGCGCGTGCGCGCCGCCGCCGATGCCCTGGCGCAGGAACCCGGCGCCGACGCCCCGGGTCGCGTCAAGGAGATCGAGCAGCGCATCAACCATGACGTCAAGGCGGTCGAATACTTCGTGCGCGAGGAGCTGGCCGCCGCCGGCGCCGAAGCAGCGCTGCTGGAGCTGGTGCATTTCGGCTGCACCTCCGAAGACATCAACAATCTCAGCTACGCGCGGCTGCTGCGTGACGCGCGCGTCGCGGCGCTGCTGCCCGAGGTGCGCCAGCTGATCGCGGCGCTGCGCGCGCTGGCAGCGGAGCACGCGGCGCTGCCGATGCTAGCGCGCACGCACGGCCAGAGCGCGAGTCCGACCACCTTCGGCAAGGAGATGGGCAATGTCGGCGCGCGGTTGCAGCGGGCGCAGCGGCGGTTCGAGTCGGTCGAGGTGCTCGGCAAGTGGAACGGGGCCGTCGGCAACTTCAACGCCCACGTGAGCGCGCGGCCGGATATCGACTGGCTTAGCGTGAGCCGCGAGTTCGTCGAATCGCAGCAGCTCGCATGGAATCCGTACACAACGCAGATCGAGCCGCACGACTGGATCGCCGAATACTGCGACGCCTGCGCCGCGCTCAATGTGATCCTGATCGATCTGTGCCGCGATCTCTGGGGCTATATCAGCCTCGGGTATCTGCGCCAGCGCGCCTCGGCTGCCGAAGTCGGCTCTTCGACCATGCCGCACAAGGTCAATCCGATCGATTTCGAAAATGCCGAAGGCAATTTCGGACTGGCGAATGCCATGCTGCGTTTCTTCGCCGACAAACTGCCGATCTCGCGCTGGCAGCGCGACCTGACCGATTCGACCGTGCTGCGCAATCTCGGCGTCGCGCTCGGCCATAGCTTCATCGGCTGGCGCGCGTTGCAGCGCGGACTGCAGAAGCTCAGTCCCGATCCGCTGCGCATGTCGCAGGATCTCGAGGGCGCGTACGAAGTGCTGGGCGAAGCGATACAGAGCGTGTTGCGTGCCGCTGGCATTGCCGACGGCTATGAACGGCTGAAGTCCTTCAGTCGCGGCCAGCGCATCGACGCCGCTGCCATGAGCGCCTTCGTCGACAGCCTGCCTCTGACCGCTGCCGAACGGCAGCGCCTGGCGGCGCTGCGGCCGGCGGATTATGTCGGATTGGCCGCGCAATTGGCGCGGCGCTTCGCCTCCGATCAGGAATTTCGTTAGCCCGCTCACACAGCGCCGGCCGCGAAACGTGACTGGGTTGGCGATGCGGCGGGAGCCGCTGTCTCTACCATCGTGCTGCGAGCAATTCTCGCGACGCAGGCGAAGGCGTGACAACATCCCGGGAAAACCGCACGACCACTTCGGCGCGTCTGTCGAGCTTCGGGCTTGAAGACGGACCGTTGATCGAAGCAGTGCTCGAGCAGCGCACGCCGTCGCCCGAGACCCTGCACGTGCTCAGCAGCCTGGCTGAAGTCCGCGCCGCCACCGAGACGGTCGCCGCCAGCGGCCAGCGCCTGATCTCCATCATGACGCCCGATCTCGAGCCCGATATCTACGATCAGGCAGCGTTCCTCGAGATCATCAAGCGCTTCGTGCTCGGCCGCAGCTTCGCCAAGGTGCGGGTACTGCTGCGCGATCAGGCGCGGGTCGGCAACGGCGCCAACCGCTTCATCGCGATGGCGCATCGGCTGACCAGCTATCTGGAGATCCGCATCCGCGCGCCGCAGTTCCGCGAACTG
>DASYNV010000011.1:0-3733 GCA_036008365.1 Steroidobacteraceae bacterium
CCGCATTTGCAGATGCGCTCACCGGTCTGCTGCCGGCGTTGCTCAGAGCACCGGACGATGCCGATCTGCGACGATTGTTCCGCACGGCGGTCGTGCCGCGGCTGCTGGCGCTCGATGCCGCGCGCGTGACCCAGAAGTTCATCGAACTGCTGCTCGATACCAGACTGCACAGCGCGTTGCTGGATCGCGCATTGATACTGCTCGATGGCTGGCTGATCGAGAATGAGGCGCTGATCCGGGACAAGTTTGCCCAGGCGTCAAAGTACACACCCGCCTTCGTCGACGGCTACATCGTGCGCAAGTTTCTCGAGGGGGTGCGGGCGCTGATTCACGATGTGGGGGTCGATTCGGCGCATCCACTGCGCGAGTCGTTCGAGACCACGCTGCGCGACTGGTCGCGCGCGCTGGTCGAGTCCGCAGAGCAGCGCGAAGCGGCGCAGAGCTGGCTGCGGGGCGCAGTCGCCGCCTTCGCCGGCGATCAGGACCTGCAACGCCTGCGCGAGGCACTCGCCACCCGCGCAGAGGCGGATCTCGCTCGCCCGGATTCAGTGCTGCGGCATTCCGCGGCCGCGTTGATCGTCGCTCTGGCCCAGGGCGTCGCGCGCGATCGCGCGATCGTGCAGCGGCTCGAGGGTTCGTGGCTGCGCTTCGTGCGTACCGCCGCCGCGCGCCATGGTGGTCAGATATCGGCTCTGATCGCGGAGGTGGTCAAGGGCTGGGATGCCGATGAAGTCAGCCGCAAGATCGAACTCGAAATCGGCCCCGATCTGCAGTTCATCCGCATCAACGGCGCGCTCGTGGGCGGTATCGTCGGGCTGGTGCTCTACGCTGGCACCGTAATGGTCGGCCGATAGCTGAGGAAGCCCTTCGGGATGAGGTTCTGCTGGCGCGCCGCGCGCTCGAGCTCCTCGCGGTAGTCGGGGTGAGCGATGGAGATCAGAGCCACGGCACGCTCGGCCACCGATTTGCCCTTGAGATTGACCATGCCGTATTCCGTGACGACGTACATCGTGTCGGTGCGGGGTGTGGTCACGATGTTGCCGGGTGTCAGCGTGGCGACGATGCGGCTGGCGGGCTTTGCGCCCTTGTTGAAAGTCGAGGACAGGCACAAAAAGGATTTGCCGCCCTGCGAAGCATAGGCACCGCGTACGAACTGCAGCTGCCCGCCGGTGCCGCTGACATGGCGATGGCCGCAGGATTCGGAGGCCGCCTGGCCCTGCAGATCGATCTGCGTGGTGTTGTTGATCGACACGACCTTGTGATTCCTGGCGATGTTGTGCGGCAGGTTGGTGTAATCCACCGGACAGGCGCAGAGCGCAGGATTGCGGTCGATCAGGCGATAGAGCGCGCTCGAGCCGAGCGCGAAGGAAAACACACTCCGGCCGGTGTCGATCTGCTTGCAGGCATTGGTGACGATGCCGGATTCGATCAGATCGGCGATGCCGTCGACCAGCATCTCGGTGTGAATGCCGAGGTTGCGGACATTCGCTTCGCGCAGCAACGAGCACACCGCGTTTGGCATGCCGCCGATGCCAATCTGCAGACAGGCCCCATCCTCGATCTCCGCCGCAATCAGCTGCGCCACCTGGCGCTCGACGGCGCCGCTCGGGGCCGCGGATACCTCCGGCAGCGATGAATCGCCGGCGTCGACGACGAAATCCACCTCGCTCGCATGCAGGGCATTGTCAGGTCCGAGGGCGTGCGGCATCGCCGAGGTTGTCTCCACGACGATGATGCGCGCACGCGAGGTCATGGCGCGCAGATAGGTGGTGTTGCAGCCAAAATTGAAGTAGCCCCGGTCGTCCATGGGGGCGGTCTTGATGCAGGCGACATCGATCGGATCGACGAAGCGCCGGTAATAGTCAGGTGCCTCGCCAAAATTCATCGGGATGTAATTGCAGCGACCGGCATCGTGCTGCTTGCGGTCGTAGCTGGAGAAGTGCCAGCTGAGCCAGAGGAAATGCTCGCCGTGCGGGTCGGCATCGAGCACGGCCCGGGGTCGCACCGTGAGGGCCGAGCGTATCTTGACCTGCTGGAGCTGCTGCGCGCGCTGCGCGAGTGCCTGGTCGAACGCGTCGGGCTGCCCGAGACAGAAGCCGTAGTCGACCCAATCGCCGCTCTGAACCTGCCCGGCGGCGGCCTCCGCCGAAACCCGTCGTGCTTGCTTGGCGTGTGCCATGGTCCGATGCTCCCCCGCGCCGGCTCTATAGTGCCAATCTATCGGCAAAGCTTCGGGGGTACAATCCGTCCGGGCGCCTAGGAGTCGTACGATGAGTGCCGCAGATCCGCCGTTGGTTCGTGTCGAGCACCAGGGGCCCGTGGCCCGCCTTACCCTGAACCGCGCGGCCAAGTACAACGTGCTGTCGGCTGCCATGATGACCTGTCTCAGGCAGACGCTCGAGCAGCTGGGCGCGGATCGGTCCGTGCGTGCCATCGTGCTCGCGGCCGAAGGCCGCGCCTTCTCGGCCGGCCACGACCTGACCGAAATGGGCTCAGAGGTGGATCTCGAGGGCATGCGCGCGCTGTTCGCGACCTGCAGCGAGCTCATGCTCACGATCCGGCGCCTGCCCCAGCCGGTGATCGCTCGCGTTCAAGGGGTCGCAACGGCCGCCGGTTGCCAGCTGGTGGCAATGTGCGACCTGGCGGTGGCGAGCAGCGAGGCACGCTTCGCGGTCTCCGGCATCAATGTGGGACTGTTCTGCTCGACGCCGGCGGTGGCTCTGTCGCGCAACGTGCTGCAGAAGCCGGCGCTCGAAATGCTGCTGACCGGGGATTTCATCGATGCGCAGACCGCACGCGAGCGCGGCCTGGTCAATCGAGTCGTGGCACCCGAGGCACTCGATGCCGAGATCGAAGCGCTGACCGCCTCGATCGTGGCCAAGTCGCCCGATGCCATCGCTGCCGGCAAGCGCCTGTTCTACGCCCAGAACGAACTGTCGATCGAAGCGGCCTACGCGCTGGCGGGCGATGTCATGGCCAGCAACGCCACCCTGGATGATGCGCGCCGCGGCATCGCGCATTTCACCAAGCGCGCGCACTGATGCGCCGTACGGCGCTGTGGTGCACGGCCAGCGCACTGGCGATGCTGCTGTTGCTGGCCGCGGTGCCCCTGTGCATCGCCGTGCTGATCGATGGCCATCATCTGCGCACGCCGTTCGTGCACTTCATCGCCGCGCGCCTGGGCCGACCGGTGCAGGTCGAGGGTGCGATCGAGACCCAGCTGCTGTCGGCGACGCCGCGCGTGGTCGCGCAGCACGTGACCATTGGCAATCCGCCCTGGGTGCCGCCCGGCGTCACCGCAGAGATCGGGCAGGTGACGCTGGTACTCGAGCGCTGGCCGGTGTTCGGCGGCGAACTGGAGATCCATCAGCTCGAAGTCGAGGACGCCAGTTTGCACCTGGCGCGCGATATCGAGGGCCGAGCCAACTGGCAGTCTAATCCGCCGCACACGCCCGGCGCGGGTGGTGGACCGCCGCTGATTCACAGCCTGTCGGTGACGCGCACGCGGCTTGAGCTCGATGATGCGCCCCGGCATCTCAAATTCACCGGTGTTGTCAGCGCACGCGACGTGCCGGCGGCGAAGGGTTTCGTGCCCTGGCACCTCGAAGGCGCCGGAGACCTCAACGGGCACGCGGCGGTCGTGGCGCTGAACGGCGATCCACTGTCGACGGTGAGCCACGGCCGACCGTATCGGTTTGCGTTCGCAGAGCGCTCGAGTGGTTCGCGCCTGGAG
>DASYNV010000012.1:0-2364 GCA_036008365.1 Steroidobacteraceae bacterium
CGATCCATGGCCAGTGACTCGGCTGCAGCATGACCCAATGAGGCAACGCCACGGCGCCGTTCGTGAGTGCGACCGCGAGCACGAACGAGAAAGCGATGCTGAGCGTGGATTCGTCGCGCGCCAGCGTGCGGATCAGGAGGGCGCCGAAGGCATAACAGAGCGCGGAGCCGAACGCGGCCACAGCGCCGATGGAGACGAAGTGCACGGGGCTGGGCTTGAGCATGATCATGACGCCGCAGAGACCTGCGGCAATGGCGAGCCAGCGATGCCAACCGACCTGTTCGTGCAGCAGCAGCGCCGATAGCGCGGTCACGACCAGCGGCGCGCAGAGAAAAATCGCGTACGCCTCCGTGAGCGGCAATGTCTTCAGTGAATAGACGAACAGACTCAGCATGCCCACTGCCAGTACGCCGCGCAACGCGTGCGCCGACCAACGCACCGGGACCAGGCGCCGCCACTCACCGAGCCAGGCGACCGCGAGCAGCATCACGGGTATCGATGACAGGCCGCGCAGGCAGCTCACCTCCGAGGGCGGATAGGCCAGCGTCAGTCGTTTCATGCTGGCATCCATGACTGAGAACACGGCCACCGCGGCCAGCATCAGCGGGATGCCTCGTGAGTGAGTTCGGGGCATGGGACTTCGCAGTCTGAACTTCGAGTCCGCGTATGGCAAAATGTCGCATGAGTGCGATGCCGCGGGTCGATGATCTGGCCGAGATGCTCGCGCGCAGCCGACGCCTGCTGGTGCTGACCGGCGCCGGGTGCAGCACCGAATCGGGCATCCCCGACTACCGCGATGAGCTGGGCGCCTGGAAACGTCCGCCGCCGATGTCGTACCAGGAATTCATCGGCAGCGCCGCGGCGCGCCAGCGCTATTGGGCGCGAGGTTCGATCGGCTGGCGCCGCATTCGCAGTGTGCTGCCCGGCCGCGCGCACCGTGCGCTCGCGCGGCTCGAGCACGCCGGACGCATCGACTGCGTGATCACGCAGAATGTCGATGGGCTGCATCAGCGGGCCGGGAGCCGCAGGGTCATCGATCTGCATGGCCGCATCGACGCGGTTCACTGTCTGCACTGTCGTGGATCCTTTGCGCGCGAGCGCATCCAGGCGCGGCTCGATGCGCTCAATCCGCAATGGGCGCAGCTGCAGGCCGGCGTGGCGCCCGATGGCGATGCCCAGCTTGATGCAGCGCTCTGCGGCGAATTTCAGCTGGTCGACTGCGAGCATTGTCGCGGCCCGCTCAAGCCGGCGGTGGTTTTTTTCGGCGAGGCCGTGCCGCAAGCGACCGTTTCGCAGGCCTACGCGGCGCTCGCCCGCGCCGACGCGCTGCTCGTGGTCGGCTCGTCGCTGATGGTCTATTCGGGCTATCGCTTCGTGCGCGCTGCCTGCGAGCGTGCTCTACCGGTGGCGCTGGTGAACCGCGGTACCACTCGCGCCGACGCGCAGGTGCCGTTCAAGATCGAGGGTTCGTGCGGCGAGGTGCTCGAGCAGGTCATCGCCTGCATGATAGAGGCGCGTATGATAGGCTCGGAATTGTAAGAACCCGGGCAACACGGGAGAACATATCAATGAGTCTAGCCTCAGAATTCAAAGAATTTGCAATGAAGGGCAGCGTGGTCGATCTCGCCATCGGTGTGATCATCGGTGCGGCCTTCGGCAAGATCGTCTCCTCGCTGGTCGGCGACATCTTCATGCCAATCCTCGGCAGGGTCATCGGTGGCATCAATTTCAGCGATCTCGCGCTCATCCTGGGCAAGGATCCCACCGGCAAAGACGTGCTGATCAAGTACGGCAGTTTCATTCAGACCGTGTTCGATTTCGTAGTGATCGCCCTGGTGTTGTTCATGGCGATCAAAGCCCTCAACAAGCTCAAGAAGCCACCCGTGGTCGTGGTCACCGAGCCGCCGTCACCGCCGCGCCAGGAAGTGCTGCTGGAAGAAATTCGGGATTTGCTTGCCAAGCGTTGATCGAGGGGGATTCGTCATGGGGTTGCTCGACGGGGTATTGGGCGGCGTTGTCGGCGCCGAGATGACATCGATCGTCACGAATGCGATTGAACGCCACGGCGGGCTGCCGGGGCTGGTGTCGCAATTCGAACAGCAGGGCCTCGGTGGCGTGGTGCATTCCTGGATCGGAACCGGTCCCAATCAGCCGATCAGCGCAGATCAGCTCCACCAGGTGCTCGGCAGCGCCACCGTGCAGCAGCTGGCGGCAAAATTCGGTATCAATCCGCAAGTGCTGCTGCAGCAGCTGTCGCAGGTGCTACCGCAAGCGGTGGACAAGATGACGCCCACCGGCGTCGTGCCGCGGTCCTGACATGGGTGCGCGCCGATGTGCGCGCCGTTTGAACAAGTGGGGGAAATC
>DASYNV010000013.1:0-3042 GCA_036008365.1 Steroidobacteraceae bacterium
GCCCATTCGGCCAGCTACGACGCCGAGCGGACCGCGGACCTGTTCTGCCTCATCTGCAACGAGCTCGCAGGCAGCTTCGCGCGCGCCGAACGGCGTGCGCTGGAACTGGGGTGGGCCGCGGTCGTCCTCGCGCCACCGGAACCCGAGCCCGAAGAGGATTAGGCCGCGACCACCCCTGCGGTTTCGAGTGCCTGCTTCAGCTCGCCGTTGCGGTACATCTCGAGCACGATGTCGCAGCCGCCCACCAGCTCGCCATTGATATAGAGCTGGGGGTATGTGGGCCAGTTCGAGAAGCGCTTGAGTGCCTCACGCAACTCCGGATCCTCGAAAATATTCACGTGATGAAACGGTGCACCCAGGTGGCGCAGCGCCGAGGCGGTCTGTGCCGAAAAGCCGCACTGCGGAAACTCGGGTGTGCCCTTCATGAACAGCACCACCGGCGAGGCGCTGATCTGCTGGCGAATACGATCGTTGACGTCCATCTGGTTTTTCACCTTGTCCGTAGCCTGTGCGTTGAATTATGGGGGTCGCTGGCCTATTCTTCCAGGGCTTTTAAACACCGCAGTTAAACAGAACAATAACTTATGCGAGGACTGTCATGAATCCGCTCAATTCGGTTCGTGGTGCACTGATCACCGGTTTCATTCTTGCCCTGATCGTCAGCGTCGCTATTCAATCGACCGCCTTTGCCGAACTCGGTCTGGCCGTCTGGATCCACATCCTGGCGGGCGTCATGTGGATCGGTCTGCTGTGGTACTTCAACGTGGTCCAGACCCCTGGCATGGCCGCGGCAGCGGCCGACAAGGGCGGACCCGGGGGCGCCGGCGTCAACAAGTACATCGCCCCGCGCGCGCTGCTGTGGTTCCGTTGGTCCGCGGTGGCGACCTGGGTTACGGGGGTCTGGTATCTCGTGCGCGGGGGCACCTTCGCCAGTGCGGTGACGCTCGGCTACATGGGCAAGGAGCATTACGGCCTGGTCATCGGCATCGGCGGCTGGCTCGGCACCATCATGCTGTTCAATGTCTGGGTGCTCATCTGGCCGAATCAGCAGAAGATTCTGGGCATCGTGCCTGCCACCGATGAGCAGAAAGCCCGCGCCCGCAAGGTCGCGCTGCTGGCGTCGCGCACCAATTTCGTGTTGTCGATTCCGCTGTTGCTATGCATGGGCGCATCGAATCACCCACTGCCGTTCTGAACAGCCGTCTGCCTTCCGACCTGCCCGAGCAGGTCGCGTGCGCGTTGCGCGAGGATGTCGGCCCGGGCGACATCACCGCGGGCCTGATCGCTGCGCGCACGCGCGCACAGGCGCGCGTTCTCTGCCGCGAGCCGGCAGTGCTGTGCGGTTCGGCCTGGTTCAACGAGGCCTTCCGCCAGCTCGACCCATCGGTCGAAATCCGCTGGCACTTCCGCGACGGCGACCGCGTCGCGGCCGACTCGATCCTGTGCGAGCTCGAAGGCGCCGTGCGCGTGCTGCTGACGGGTGAGCGCACGGCGCTCAATTTTCTGCAACTGCTGTCCGGCACGGCGAGCACCACGCAGCGCTACGTGGCGGCCGTGCAGGGTACCGCCTGCCGCATTCTCGATACTCGCAAGACCCTGCCGGGCCTGCGCTCGGCGCAGAAGTATGCCGTGCGCTGTGGCGGCGGCACTAACCACCGCCTCGGCCTGTACGACATGGTTATGATCAAAGAGAACCACATCGCCGCCGTGGGATCGATTGCTGCGGCGGTGTCGGCTGCCCGGCGCAAAGCGCCGGGTGTGCGCGTGGAAGTCGAAGCCGAGACGCTCGAGCAGGTGCGGGAAGCTCTGGTTGCCGGCGCCGACATCATCATGCTCGACAATTTCTCGCTCGAGCAGATGCGCGCCGCCGTGGCCATGAACCGCGCGCATGCGCCCCCGTCCGAGCTCGAGTGCTCCGGCGGCATCACGCTCGAGAGCCTGCGCACCATCGCCGAGACTGGCGTCGACTATATCTCCGTCGGTTCGCTCACCAAGCACGTGACTGCGATCGATCTCTCGATGCGCATCGCTGCCACCCCGGGCTGACGGCGATCAGTGCGGCGCGCCGGAACCGCTCGATGCGCCCGAGGCACCCGGTGACGCCGCGGCCGGCGGGGCGGCCTGCTTGGGCAGCACCTCGAGCAACTCGATGCTGAAGTCGAGCGTCGCGCCCGGCATGATGGTCGGCGGGGCGCCGCGATCCCCGTAGGCGAGGCTCGAAGGGCACACGACGCGGGCCTTGCCGGCCGCCTTCATGAGTTGCAGTGCCTCGGTCCAGCAGGGAATGACGCCCGTGACATTCATCTGCACCGGCTGGCCACCGTGCTTGGCGGTACTGTCGAATACCGTGCCATCGACAAGCTTGCCCTCGTAGGTGACGCTGACCCGATCGCTGCGCTCGGGGATTGCGCCCTTGCCTTCGCTGACCGGGATGTAGACCAGGCCGGTCGCCGTCTTCTGCGCACCGGGCAGCGCGGCCGCCTTATCCAGATAGGCCTGGCCCGCCGCCTTTTGCTTTTCGTCGATGGCGCCGATCCGCGTACGTTGCAGCGCCTGGATCTGCGGACTGTAGGCTTCGGGGTCGAGCGCCGGATGATGATTGGTGCCGTCGGTCAAACCCTGCTCGACCACTTTCAGCTCCGCGCTCGACAGGCTGAAGGTTGCCAGGTTGTGGCTGATCAGCACCCCGAGCGCATACAGCGCCTTGTCATCTTCGCTCGTGGGAGCGGTTGCGGCCGGTGCAGCTGCAGCCGCAGCGCTCTTGGCGCTGCTGGCTGCCGCGGCGGCCGACGCCTGCGCTGCGGCCAGCGCCAGCGAAACGGCGAGGGCCGTAGCGGATGCCGGCCACGCGCGAGTTGGATTTTTCATGCGGATAGGTCTCCTTTATGTGCGTGCAGCATACGCCCCGAATGATGAAGGTCAGGCTTCCGGACGCAGATGTGGGAACAGCAGCACATCGCGGATCGAGGGCGAATCGGTCAGAAACATGACCAGCCGATCGACACCCAGTCCGAGCCCGGCCGTCGGCGGCATGCCGTATTC
>DASYNV010000014.1:0-3772 GCA_036008365.1 Steroidobacteraceae bacterium
GGTCGTCGCCGTGGTAGCCAGGCACGAGCGGCACGCCGGTCTGCTGCATGAGCGCCTTCGCCGCGGACTTCGACCCCATGGCGCGAATCGCGCTCGCCGGCGGGCCGATGAAGATCAGTCCTGCGCGTGCGCAGCTTTCCGCAAATTCCTCGTTCTCGGACAGGAACCCGTAGCCAGGGTGGATCGCCTGCGCCCCGGTGTGCCGCGCGGCTTCGATGATCGCCGCGCCGCGCAGGTAGCTCTTGCGCGCGGGCGCAGGGCCGATGAGTACCGCCTCGTCTGCGATGCGCACGTGCAGGGCGTCGGCATCGGCCTCGGAGAACACCGCGACGCTGCGCACGCCGAGGCGGCGCGCCGTGCGCACGATGCGGCAGGCGATCTCGCCGCGATTGGCGATCAGGATTTTCTGGAACACGCTGCGCGGCTCACATGCGGAAGATGCCGAAACGCGTCTCGGGGATGGGAGCCGCCAGACTCGCCGCGAGTCCCAGCCCCAAGCACATGCGCGTATCGGCCGGATCGATGATGCCATCGTCCCAGAGCCGGGCGGTGGCGTAGTAGGGATGTCCCTGTTGTTCGTACTGCGCGCGGATCGATGCCATGAACTGCTCCTCGTCCGCAGCGCTCTCCTTGCGAACGCTGGCCAGCACGCGCGCGGCCTGCTCGCCGCCCATGACGCTGATGCGCGCGTTGGGCCACATCCAGAGAAAGCGCGGGCCGTAGGCGCGCCCGCACATGGCGTAGTTGCCGGCACCGAAGCTGCCGCCGATGATCACGGTGAGCTTGGGCACCTGCGCGCTCGCGACCGCGGTGACCATCTTGGCGCCGTGCTTGGCGATGCCTTCCTGCTCGACCTTGCGGCCGACCATGAAGCCGGTGATGTTCTGCAGAAAGATCAGCGGTGTGCGCCGCTGGCAGCACAGCTCGATGAAGTGCGCGCCCTTCTGCGCCGATTCGGAGAACAGGATGCCGTTGTTGGCGATGATGCCAACCGGCATGCCCCAGAGATGCGCGAATCCCGTGACCAGCGTGCGGCCGTAGCGTGCCTTCCATTCGGCGAACTCACTCTCATCCACGAGCCGTGCGATCACTTCGTGCACATCGTAGGGCTTACGTGGGTCGGCCGGAATCAGGCCGTAGAGTTCCTCGGCGGCGAAGCGTGGCGGCAGCGGCGCGCGTATCGCAAGTCCGTGCGGTTCGGCGGGCGCAAGACTGGCGATGGCGCGGCGCGCGATCGCCAGCGCATGGGCGTCGTTTTCAGCGAGGTGATCCGCGACGCCCGAAAGACGCGTATGCACATCGCCGCCGCCGAGATCCTCGGCGCTGACGATCTCTCCGGTGGCGGCCTGCACCAGCGGCGGACCGCCCAGGAAGATCGTGCCCTGGTTGCGCACGATGATCGACTCATCGCTCATCGCCGGCACATAGGCGCCCCCGGCGGTGCAGCTGCCCATGACGACGGCGATCTGCGCGATGCCGTCGCCGGACATCGTGGCCTGGTTGTAGAAGATGCGGCCGAAATGCTCGCGATCGGGGAACACCTCATCCTGGCTGGGCAGGAAGGCGCCACCTGAATCCACCAGATAAATGCAGGGCAGGCGATTCTCGCGCGCGATCTCCTGCGCGCGCAGATGCTTCTTGACCGTCATCGGGTAGTAGGTGCCGCCCTTGACGGTCGGATCGTTGCAGACCACGACGCATTCGCGGCCCGAGACCCGTCCAATGCCGGTGATGAGCCCGGCGGCGGGCGCCTCATCGTTGTAGAGCCCCGTGGCGGCAAGCTGCGAGAGCTCGAGGAACGGGCAGCCCGGATCGAGCAGCAGCTCGACGCGCTCGCGCGGCAGCAGTTTGCCGCGGGCCACGTGACGGGCGCGGGCGGCGGTACCGCCGCCCAGGGCGGCCTGCGCCACGCGCGCGCGCAGCTCGGTAACCTGCGGCAGCATGGCCGCACGGTTCGCCAGGAACTCTTGGCTGCTGGGATTCACGGCGCTGGTCAGCATCGCCACGGTCGAGTCCTCCCTCTGCGCTTGCAATTGACGGACTGATTGTCGGACAATAGCGCAATTAATCCATTCGGAGCAAGCCGTCATGAGCGTACTCGACGCCACCGAGCTGGACTTCGGTCTCAGCGACACCCTGATCGAGGTGCGCTCGCAGGTGCGGCGCTTTGCGCGCGAGCAGATCGCACCGCTCGCCGACCAGATCGACCGCAGCAATGAGTTTCCGCGCCAGCTCTGGCCGCAGCTCGGCGCGCTGGGCCTGCACGGCATGACCGTGCCCGAGCGCTGGGGCGGCAGCAATCTCGGGTACCTGGCGCACATCCTTGCCATGGAGGAGATCTCGCGCGCCAGCGGCGCGGTCGGTCTCTCCTACGGCGCGCACTCGAACCTCTGCATCAATCAGCTCACGCGCCACGGCACCGACGCGCAGCGCGACCGCTACTTGCCCAGGCTCGTATCCGGCGAGCATGTCGGCGCGCTCGCCATGTCCGAGCCGGGCGCCGGCTCCGATGTCACGGCCATGGAATTGCGCGCGACGCAGCATGGCGATCACTTCCGGCTCGCGGGCCGCAAGATGTGGATCACCAACGGCCCGGACGCCGATGTGCTCGTGGTCTACGCCAAGACCGACCCCGAGGCGCGCGAGCGCGGCATCAGCGCGTTCATCGTCGAGAAGGGATTCCAGGGCTTCTCGACCGCGCAGAAGCTTGACAAGCTCGGCATGCGCGGCTCGAGCACCTGCGAGCTGCTGTTCGATGAATGCCGCGTGCCGGCGGCGAACCTGCTCGGCGGCCTCAACCAGGGCACGCGCGTATTGATGAGCGGGCTCGATTTCGAGCGCGCGGTGCTGGCGGGCGGCCCGCTCGGGCTCATGGCCGCGGCGCTCGATCTGGCGCTGCCGTACGTGCACGAGCGCAAGCAGTTCCGGCACGCGATCGGCACCTTTCAGCTCATGCAGGCCAAGATCGCCGAGATGTACGTGAGTCTCAACGCCGCGCGCGCCTATGTGTACGCGGTCGGCCGCGCCTGCGACGCCGGTCGCTGCACGCGTCAGGACGCGGCCGCGGCCATCCTGTTCGCAGCCGAGCGCGGCACGCAGGTGGCGCTCGAGGCCATCCAATCCCTCGGCGGCAATGGCTACATCAACGACTATCCGGCCGGCCGCCTGCTGCGGGATGCGAAGCTCTACGAGATCGGCGCCGGTACGCAGGAGATCCGCCGCATGCTGATCGGCCGCGAGCTGTTCCGGATCACCGCGTGAACCTGCAGTTCGAGCCGATTGCGGTCGAGCCGACCTACCGCAAGGTGGCGAGCGCGCTGGTCGATCACATCATCGCCGGGCGCCTGCAGGCCGGCGATCATCTGCCGCCCGAGCTCGAGCTCGCGCGTCAGTTCGGCGTCAACCGCTCCACCGTGCGCGAAGCGCTGCGCGAGCTCGACAGCGCGGGCCTGCTCGGCCGGCGGCGCGGTTCCAAGCGCATGGTCGTCATGCGTCCCGGCACCGGTCACGTCGGCGCCGGCGTGCGCCGCGCACTGGTGCTGCACGATGTGACCTACCTCGATGTGTGGGAGTCGCTCATGATCCTGGAGCCGCCACTGGCGGCAACCGCGGCCGCGCGTCGCAGCGCGTCCGACTTGAAGCGGCTGCAGGCGGCCGCGCAGAGCGTGATCGAAGCGGAGGGATCGCCTCAGGCCGTGCTGCACGTGGTGCAATTCTTTCGCGCGCTCGGC
Source organism: Steroidobacteraceae bacterium (assembly GCA_036008365.1). Classification (GTDB taxonomy): domain Bacteria; phylum Pseudomonadota; class Gammaproteobacteria; order Steroidobacterales; family Steroidobacteraceae; genus FEN-1191. The sequence goes on from DASYNV010000014.1 coordinate 3,732, forward strand.
GAAGCGAGCGGCAATCCGGCGCTGGTGCTCGCGCAGGAGCC
>DASYNV010000015.1:0-1718 GCA_036008365.1 Steroidobacteraceae bacterium
AGGACGATCTGTTCAGCCTGCCGCAGCGTAGTCTCAAGACCGCCCGCAGGCTGTGAGCTGTGCCGCGCCAATGCGATGATGAAATGACGACCGGCGAGATCGCACGGGCGCAGGCGCACGCCCGGAAAGCCGGCGCCCCGGAGCCATGCTCGCAGTTGGGTCAACGGGTTGCCATCGCCGCGGGCCGCCAGTTGTTCGAAATCCTCGACTGCCACCAACCGGCCGTCGGGACGCAGGGCGCGCGCCGCCTCGGCCAGCACCGCGGCAGGCTGCTCGGCCAGTGTCAGCACACGGTCCATCGTCACCAGGTCAAAGGCTCCATCCTCGACCGGCAGGCTATACATATCGCCGCGACGGAATTCACAGTGGCTCAGGCCCACGCCGTGGATCCGCGTGCGCGCTAGGCGCAGCGCCGGCGCCGATATATCGATGCCGACGGCATGCTCGGCCTTGGGGCCCAGGACCTCGAGCATGAGCCCGGAGCCCGTGCCGATGTCGAGCAGTTCGCCGAAGCTCGAAGGACCGAGCTCCTCGATCAAGACTCGCGCGAGTTCATCGCGCGGATTCTCGCGCGCCGCGTCGGGGTCGCCGCCGCCCAACTGCCGTACCGCCACCGCCGCCCGCGCGCGCACCACCTGGGCCGCACGCTCGCGATCGCGGTGCAACACGGTTCCATCCGGCTCGAGCATCGACAGCAGCTGCCGCGACCATTCGAGATAGCGACCCGCCACCGGCGCGCGGTAGTAGACGCACTGCTGCTCGCGGAAGCGGTCCAGGAAGCCGGCCTCAGTCAGCAGCCGCAGATGGCGCGAAATGCGCGGCTGGCTCTGCCCCAGCACCGCGCACAGTTCCCCGACCGTGAACTCGCCATGGCTCAGCAGCACCAGCAGGCGCAGCCGCGTGGGCTCCGCGGCGCTCTTGAGCGCGCGCACCACCTGCGTCAGATCCTCGCTAGCCGTCGAGCCTTTAAACATATAACGATATCTTTATGGACTTCAAAATAGTCTAACAGCGCGGCCGCCGTTCTGCTACCCTCGGCGCCCTTTTTCGCTGCCAAACCCATGCGACGCCCCATCCGCAACATCGCGATCATCGCGCACGTCGACCACGGCAAAACCACGCTGGTCGACTGCTTGCTCAAGCAATCCGGCACCTTCGCGGCGCACGAGAAGGTCGGCGAGCGGGTCATGGACTCGAATGACATCGAGCGCGAGCGCGGCATCACGATCCTCGCCAAGAACTGCGCCGTGGAGTACGGCGGCACACGTATCAACATCGTCGACACGCCCGGGCATGCCGACTTCGGCGGCGAAGTCGAGCGCGTGCTGTCGATGGTCGACGGCGTGCTGCTGCTGGTCGACGCGGTCGAGGGACCGATGCCGCAGACACGTTTCGTGACCCGCAAGGCCTTAGGTCTGGGACTCAAGGCGATCGTGGTGGTCAACAAGATCGACCGCCCCGGGGCGCGCGCGGGCTGGGTGGTCGATCAGACCTTCGAATTGTTCGACAAGCTCGGCGCCAGCGACGAGCAGCTCGATTTTCCGGTGATCTATGCCTCGGCGCTGCAGGGCTGGGGCAGCACCGACATGACACGGCGCGATCCGGATATGTCGGCGTTGTTCGAAGCCATACTGCAATACGTGCCCGCGCCGCAAACCGAGATCGATGCGCCGCTGCAACTGCAGATCTCGACTCTCGACTACAACTCCTACGTTGGC
>DASYNV010000016.1:0-8472 GCA_036008365.1 Steroidobacteraceae bacterium
CGCCCCTCGTGATCAGTGCGCGTGACGGCCGCGTGCAGGCCGAAGAACGGGTTGTCGGATTCAACGGGAAAATCCGAACCGCCCGCAATACGCGTGCCCTGATCGAGAAACGTGCGCCACGCATAGGCGCCCTTGAGCCGCTCGGGCCCGATGCGATCCAGCGCCATGTTCATGTCGCTGGTAGCGTGCGTCGGCTGCATCGAGGCAATCAGACTGAGCTGCTTGAAGCGCGGGATGTCCGATGGCGCCACGACCTGCGCATGCTCGATCCGGTTACGCAGCTCGCGGCCCCCGACGGTCTTGTAGGCCGCCTCAAAGCCGTCGAGCACCTGGCGATTGGCGGCATCGCCGATCGCATGCACATTGACCTGGTAGCCGGCCTGGAGTCCCGTCTGTATTTTGCGCTCCATCTCGGCGTCTGACATGCGCAACAGCCCATGCTGGTCGGGCTTGTCTGCATACGGCGCAAGCAGCGCCGCACCACGGCTGCCCAGCGCACCGTCGGCGAACAGCTTGACGGCCCGGACGCTGAGACGCCCCTGTCCATAGTCGGTCAAGGGCCCGTCCTTCGACAGCGCACGGAAGTCGTCACCAGTGTCGAGTATCATTGCGTAGATGCGTACCGTGAGCTGGCCCTGATCGGCCAGTTGCCGGTAGAGTGCGATGACGTCGGCCGTATCGCCGGCATCGCCGACCGACGTCAGCCCCACCGAGTTCATGTGAGCGAGCGCCGCCTTGAGTGCTGTCAGTCGCTCGGCGTCGTCAACGGGCGGCATGACGGCGTCCATGAGCCCCATCGCCTTGTCCACCAGCACACCGCTCGGGTTACCGTCGGCATCTCGCTCGATGCGACCCCCGGCGGGATCCGGGGTATTGCGCGTAATGCCCGCCGCACGCAGCGCCGCCGTATTCAACCAGAGCGCATGCCCATCGACGCGCCCGAGCGCCGCCGGCCTGTCGGACACGGCGGCATCAAGCTCGCTCGCGGTGGGAAAACGACCGAGTTTCCAGATAACCTGATTCCAGCCATCACCCTCATACCACGCGCGCTCCGTGTGCGATCTGGCGTATTCACGGATGCGCTGCTGTGTCTCTTCGAGGCTCTGGGTACCGAACAGCTGGATGCGCACGTAATCGAAGCCGAGTGCGATCACGTGGCCATGCGCATCGATGAGCCCGGGCAGCAGCGTCCGGCCGGCACCGTCGATGGGCTGTGCGCTCGGATAGGCTCGGTGCAGAATCGCAGCATCACCGGTGCGCACGACCTTGCCGTTTTCGAACACGAGCCCGCTGAAATGTCGCAGCTGGTTTCCGGTTAGGGTGTAACCGTGCACGTTCTCGATCAGGGTCGCATCGGCATAGGCGGGCGCCGCGTCAAGCGCCCCGGCCAGCAGCGCCGTGGCCGCCGCCGCCGCGAGCTTGATGATCGATCTCATGGCAGGCATCCGGCCGCGCGCGCCTTGTCGAGCAGCGACTCGGCCATGCGGATGCTCGCCAGATCGATCAGCCGTCCATCGAGTGATACGGCACCTTTGCCCTCCCTGGCCGCCTGCGCCATCGCCTCGATGATGCGTATCGCTTTGGTTACCTCGACCGCGGAGGGCGTGAACACCTGATTCGCCAGCTCGATCTGCGACGGATGAATCGCCCATTTGCCCTCATAGCCGAGCACGGCCGCGCGACTGGCAGCCGCCAGATAGCCATCGCGATCGTTGAAATCACCGAACGGTCCGTCGATGGGTCGCAATCCATAGGCGCGGCAAGCCACCATCATCCGCGTCTGCGCAGCGTGCCAGGGATCGGACCAGAAATACTGGCGATTGCCCTCGGCATCCTTGTCGGTCAGCACTCCGGACTCCTTGTGCACGCCGCCGATGACCGTGGTCCGCGCGCGCGTCGAGGCAGCGTAGTCGGCGACGCCGAAACTCATGGCTTCGAGGCGCCGCGATGATTGTGCGATCGTCTCGACGTTGACCATGCCGAGTGCGGTCTCGATCAGCACCTCGAAGCCGATGCGCTTGATGCGCTTCTTTGCGGCCTCGATCTGCGTGACCAGCATGTCCAGGGCATAGACGTCCTGCGCCACCCCGACCTTGGGGATCAGAATCATGTCGAGTCGCACGCAGGCTTCGACGATATCGACCACATCGCGATACATGTAGTGGGTGTCGAGACCGTTGATGCGCACCATCATGGTCTTGGTGCCCCAATCGAGCTCATTGAGCGCCTGAATGATGTTATTGCGCGCCCGCTCCTTGTCGTCCGGCGCGACCGCGTCCTCGCAGTCGAGGAATATGATGTCCGCAGCGGATTTCGCTGCTTTCTCGAACAGTGCGGGATTGGTGCCCGGCACTGCCAGCTCGGAACGATGCAGGCGCGGCGTCGCCTGTTCAACGGTGGTGAAGCTCATGGAGGCAATCTCATGGATGGATACTCGTGGATGGATGCCCGGATTATCCGGTGCTGCCAAAGCCGGCGGCAATGCAGTTGATCGAGAGCAGCAGCGGCGCCTTGTACGATTCCCTTTCACTCTCGTTCTGCGCGGCGCGGTAGCGGCGCAGCAGCTCGACCTGTTGACGGTTGGCCTGCGCGATGCTCGGCAATTTGCGCGCCAGGCGGGCCCGCAGCTGCGGGAACCGCTCCGCTATCTGCCTGCCGCCACTGACCCGAAGCAGCATTTCCGTGGTCAGGCGGTATTCGCCTTCGAGAATGCCGAACACCGCCTCGCGCACCGAAGCATCTTCGACCAGGCTGGCGTATTCACGTGCGACCTCGAGATCGGTCTGCAGCAGGGTCTTTTCAGCCTCATCGACGATCAGGCGGAACAGGCGCGAGTCCTCGAACATGCGTCTCAGCAGCAGCAGGCCGTGCTGCTTGCGAACTTCGATGAACGCCGCGATGCCGCTGCCGACACCGTACCACCCCGGCAGCACGTGACGATTCTGCGACCAGGCGAACACCCACGGAATCGCACGCAGGTCCGCCAGCGTGTTGGCGCCGAAGCGGCGCGCGGGACGCGAGCCAATATTGAGCAGCGCCAGTTCTGCGAGCGGGCTCGCGGCCTGCAGATAGGTGATCAGATCGGGGCGCTGCACCAGCTGGCTGTAGGCCGCGCGCGATGTGCCGGACAGCGCCTCCATGGCATCTTCGAATTCCGCCACCGGAATCAGCGCCTGCTCACTTTCGGATTTGAGCGTGTGCTCGAACACGCTGGTCGCAAGCAGTTCGATCTGGTAGGCCGCAGTGCCACGGTTGGCGTACTTGAAGGATACGACCTCGCCCTGCTCGGTGATCCGAAACTGACCGTTGATCGAACCTGCAGGCTGCGCGGCGATCGCGCGTCCGGTCGGTATGCCGCCGCGGCTGACCGAGCCGCCGCGGCCGTGAAAGAAGGAGATCGGCACATTCAACTCTTTGCCGAGCTTGGTAAGTTTGACCTGGGCCTTGAACAACTCCCAGTTGGAGGCTAGAAAGCCGCCGTCCTTGTTCGAATCGGAATAACCGATCATGACGTCCTGCACGCCGCCCTGCGCGCGAATGCTGCGCTTCACCAGCGGCAGGCTGAAGAGTTCTCGCATGATCATCGGGGCCGCACGCAGGTCCTCGATCGTTTCGAACAGCGGCACGATCGGCAGCGTGCAGGTCTCGACCGCGGCGGCATCGCTGAACAAGCCGCCCTCCTTGGCGAGCAGGTAGATGCCGAGCAGGTCGGCGGAACTGCGCGTCATGCTCAGGATGAATGTACCGAAGGCCTCGCGCTCGAGTTGACCGCGGGTCCCGTGTATCAGTCGAAAGATCCCGAGCGTCTCGGCTGCCTCCGGCGGCAGATTGGACAGCTCGCGCACACTCGCGCGCGGGCGCGCCAGCTCGGCCAGCAGCCAGTCGCGCCACTGCACCGACCTTGGATCGGGCGGCTCGCCCACACCGCCGGTCGCGCGCCACAGCGCCTGCAGCGTCTGCGTCATGCGGGTCGAATTCTCGCGGCAATCGAGCCGTACGGTGCTGAACCGAAAAGTCTCGACCTCGCGGCGAAGCGGCCGCAGCAGCGAGACCGCCAGCTCGGGCGCGCGACACGTGGCCAGCGCCTGCTCGACGATGCGCAGATCCGCGATCAGCTCCTCGGCACCGCGGTAGCCCCCCGCGGCGGCCCCGGCGCCGCCGGCACGCGGTTTGCGCGTCGCAATCATGCTGTCGAGCTTCTGCAGCATGCAGGCCAAAAACTGCCGGAACGGCTCACCGCTGTTGCGCGACGTGATGGAATCGGGATCGCCCGATTGCTGCAGCGCGTGAGCCAGCGCCTCGCGCAGCGTCGCCGGTACGGTTGCCACGCTCTGCGCAATCGAGAGCGCGCCTATCAGTTCGGCGATGCGCGCGCGGTAGCGCATCAGGCTGGCCGCGCGATTGGCCTGCAGTGCCTGGCGGGTGATCTCGTTGGTCACGAACGGATTGCCGTCCCGGTCGCCCCCCATCCAGGCGCCGAATTGAAAGAACGGCTTGATCTCGAATCGCTCGCCGGGGTAACTCTGCTGTAGCGCCGCCTCGAGCTTGTCGAGCAGCGCGGGCACGGACTCGAACAGCGTTTCGTTGAAGAAGTGCAGCCCCCAGGCCACCTCCTGCGCGACTGTCGGCTTTTCGAGCCGCAGCTCGCCGGTGAGCCACAGCAGCTCGATCTCGTTCCTGAGCTTCTGGATCAGCGCCGCGCGCTCGCGCCGCGTCCAGCGCGGCGACTCGAGGTCCATGAGACCGCGATAAATGCGCCGGTGCCGCTCGAGCACGGTCACGCGCTTGGCCTCGGTCGGATGCGCCGTGATCACGGGACGAATGCGCAAGCCTTCGAGAATGGAACGGATCCGTTCGGCCGGAACCCCGGAGCTGGCCGCATCGGCCATGAGTTGCGCAAAGGTGCCGCGAACCCGCTGATAGCCGAGCGAGTTCTCGGCCTCGCGGCGCCGGCGCATCGCCGCGTTCTGCTCGGCGATGCTCAGCAGCTGGAACCACATGCCCTGCGCCTGCAGCGCCCGAGCCAACAGCACCGGCGCGAGTCCCGATCCGCTCGCGGTACCCTGAAGCTGCGGCACGACATCCGGCTCGTGACGCGCGACCACCTCGATCAATAAGTCGAACAGCAGGCCCGATACCTGCGATTCGTAATCGAAATCCCCGGCGTAGGCATTCACGTGACGCGTTTGGCGGACTTGCTGCGCAACACCTCGGCCACCGTCGAACCCAGCTCGGAGGCGCTCGGGGCCACCGTGAGCCCATAGGACTTCATGATTTCCGTCTTCTCGGCGGCGCTGTCGCCGGTCGAGGAGATGATGGCGCCGGCATGGCCCATGCGCCGCCCCTTGGGTGCGGTCAGCCCGGCCACATAGCCGATCACGGGTTTGCTCATGTGATCCTTGACCCACTTGGATGCCTCGGCTTCCTGCGGACCGCCGATCTCGCCGATCATGACCACGGCCTCGGTTTCCGGATCCTGCTCGAACAACATCAGATGATCCAGAAAGGAACTGCCGTTGATCGGGTCACCACCGATGCCAACGCTCGTGGTCTGCCCAATACCGAGCGCATTCATCTGTGCCGCCGCTTCATAGCCGAGTGTTCCCGAACGCGAGACGATACCGACGTTGCCGCGCTTGTAGATATGACCCGGCATGATGCCGAGCATCGCTTTGCCGGCGCTGACGATGCCGGCACAGTTCGGACCCACCACCATGGTGCGTTTGTCCTTCGGATAGCGCATCAGGTAGCGCTTGACGCGCATCATGTCCTGCGCCGGAATGCCATCGGTGATGATACAGACCAGCCGCAGTCCCGCGTCGGCGGCTTCCATGAGCGAGTCGGCCGCGAAGGCCGGCGGCACGAACGCCAGGCTCGTGGTGGCATCGGTGGCACGCACCGCTTCCTTGACGGTGTTGAAGACCGGACGGTCGAGGTGCATCTGTCCGCCCTTGCCCGGCGTGACTCCACCGACCACGCGGGTACCGTAGGCGATCATCTCGCGCGCGTGAAAGGTCGCTTTGTCGCCGGTAAATCCCTGCAGAATGATGGGCGTTTTCTCGTCGATCAGAATGCTCATGGCATGACCCCAGGATGTCTCGGGACGCGCATGCGCGTCAGTGAGCAGCGCGCACCGCGGCCACGGCCTTCTGCGCGGCCTCCGCCAGCGTCGCGGCGCTGATGATCGGCAAGCCGCTGTCGGCGATGATCTTGCGTCCTTCCATTTCATTGGTGCCCGCCAAGCGCACCACCAGCGGCACCTTGATGCCGATCGCATGCACCGCCTGCACCACGCCCTGTGCTACCCAATCGCAGCGGTTGATGCCGGCAAAGATATTCACCAGGATGGCTTTGACCTTGGCATCCGACAACACCAGCTTGAATGCCTTTTCGACCCGCTCGGGCGAGGCGCCGCCGCCGACGTCGAGAAAATTGGCGGGCTCGCCGCCGGCGTATTTGATGGTGTCCATGGTCGCCATGGCGAGGCCGGCACCGTTGATGATGCAGCCGATATCGCCGTCGAGGCCCACGTAGTTGAGATTGTCCTGCGCCGCTTCCGCCTCGCGCGGATCCTCCTGCGACAGGTCGCGCATCTCGGCCACATCGCGATGACGGAACAGCCCGTTGTCGTCGAAGGACATCTTGGCATCGAGCGCGATCACGCGATCGTCCTTGGTGATCACCAGCGGATTGATCTCGACCATGGTCGCATCGAGCGCCCGAAACGCGCGATATGCCCCCATGATCGCTGCCACTGCCCGACTCACCTGTTTGATGTTGAGCCCGAGACCGAAGGCGATCTCGCGTGCCTGAAATGGTTGCAGACCCACTGCCGGTTCGACCGTGGTCTGCAGGATGGCATCCGGCGAACTCTTGGCGATGTCCTCGATCTCCATGCCGCCCTGGGCGGATGCGATGACTCGCACGCGCTCGGCTTTGCGATCGAGCACGATGCCCAGATATATCTCGCGCTCGAACTTCTCCGCGATCTCGACGTAGACGCGCTGCACGATCTTGCCCTCGGGCCCGGTCTGATGCGTCACCAGCCTGCGGCCGAGCAGCGCCTTCGCCGCCTCGTGCACTTCATGATACGTCTTGCATAACCTGACGCCGCCGGCCTTGCCGCGGGCGCCGGAATGGATCTGCGCCTTGACGGCCCAGTGCCAGCCGCCCAGCTCCGAGGCGGCAAAGGACGCCTGCTCGGGGCTATAGGCGACCGCGCCGCGCTGAATCGGCACGCCATAGCCGGAGAGCAGCTCCTTGGCCTGATATTCGTGGATATCCAATCGATCCTCCTCCCTGTCGTGGCGCGGTGGTCGCGGCGCCGGTCTGCTCTAATTGAGTCGTTTGGCCAATAGCTCGTTGATGTGGGCGTCGAGGCTACCGTACTGGCGCACGATCTGCTCGAGCTCGGCGAGCTGACCGTCAACGAATGCCTGCTCCTTGATGCTGCCGAGGTTGATCGATACGTTCAAGGCCGCAGCGCGAAGCGCGGCGTGCGCGGCCTGGGCGGCGGCGCCGGATTCGCCGACTGCATTGAGATGTCCCCGCTCGACAATGATGGCCGCCAGCGCCAGCACTTCCGCGCTGGCGCGCGCGCAGGCCAGTGGCGCGAGTGTGGCCTGATGCAGCGCCGCCTGAATCGCCGGGCTGCGGGCCGCCTGCTGCTCGGCGGTCGCGCGCGGCAACGCATACGCGGCCATGACGGCATCAAATGCCTTGACATCCTCTTCGATCAGCCAGGTCAATTGCGCCCGCGCCGCCTCCGCGCGCTGGAGGACACCGTTCATCTCGTCCCGCAGCGCGGCCGACGTGCTGTTCTCAATGGTCAGGCGGCACACCATGCTGACCAGCGCGGCCGCCATCGCCCCCATGATCGCGGTGGCGCTGCCGCCGCCCGGGGTCGCGGATGAGCTGGCCAGTGAATCGAGCCAGCTCTGAACCGATTCGTCCTTGATCAAGGCCGCCCCTCCGGTGGCTTCCCGGCGCAGCACGTCGGGCGGAAATGTTCAAGTAGTACAATTCGACCCCCGCATCATAGTAAATTTGAGCGCTGAGCCCCAACGCGCAACAAGACCAAGACCGCTTGGGCTGACTTTCAGAATTTCACAGCAGGCGTTCCTGCGCAGGTTCCAACGCAAATGACAACCGATATCGAGATCGCACAAAAGGCCAAGCTACAGCGGATCAGCCAGGTTGCCAGGAAGCTCGGCATCGACGATCAGCATCTTGACCCCTACGGTCATTACAAGGCGAAAGTCTCGCTGGATTACGTCAGCAGCCTCGCCGCCAAGCCGGACGGCAAGCTGATCTTGGTCACGGCCATCACGCCGACGCCGGCCGGAGAAGGCAAGACCACCACCACCGTCGGTCTCGGCGACGCGCTGAATCTCATCGGCAAGAAGGCCTGCATCTGTCTGCGCGAACCGTCACTGGGCCCGGTGTTCGGCATGAAGGGCGGCGCCGCCGGCG
>DASYNV010000017.1:0-3031 GCA_036008365.1 Steroidobacteraceae bacterium
GGCCGATGAACTCAAACTGCTCGACCAGGCGCTGCCGCGCGGCGGCGCCTCCGGGCCGCGTTACAACCAAGACATGATGGCCCTGGTCGATCGTTGAATGCGGCGAGCGCGATGGCAATCAGCGCGTCATTCGAATTCGCGTCGATCGATCTGCTGCGCGACGACGATCTGAGTCTGGTCCTGAACGAGTGCCAGCCGGCGGATATGAATGGCTGGCGCGTACCGTGCTACCACTTCCACATGCATACGGTCGGGGAGTACGCCGGCCGCATCCGGCTGCGGATCGGTTGGAATGACGATGTCATCCGCTACGCCGGGCAGATCGGCTACGCCGTGGAGCCGCCCTTTCGCGGCCGCCACTATGCCGAACGGGCCTGCCGGCTGATCAAGCCGCTCGCACGCCAACACGGCCTCGAAGCGATCTGGATCACCTGCCAGCCCGACAACGTGGCGAGCCGGCGCACGCTCGAGCGCCTCGGCGCCGAGTACGCCGGCATGCTCGACGTGCCGCCCGACTACCCGCTGGATGCCGGCCTCGAGCGCCGGAAAATGTGCTTCCGGCTGCCGACTTCAAACAGCTAGTGCTCGAGCGCGCTGCAGAGCGCTTCGGTGGCCTCGAGCATGCTCGGCCCCAGCCGCGACAGCCGCGGATCGGCCCACGGGATCAGACGGCCGCTGCGCACGGCCTTGAGCGTCGGATAGGCGCGCCAGCGGTTCAGCCACTCGTTGGCCGCGGGCAGATCCGAGCCGACCGCGAGAATCCGGTCCGGATTGCGCGCCAGCACTGACTCGAGCGACACGGCGGGTCCGGGCTCATTGAGATCCGCGTAGATGTTCTGATAGCCGCAGATGCGGACCACGTCGGACATGAGCTCGGTGCGCCCGACCGTGTAGATCGGCCGATCCCACACCTGAATCAGGATCGTACCCGCCGCAGCACTGGCGTAGCGCTGCTCGAGCGCCGCGATTCGCCGGGCGTATTGATCCGCGGCGAGCTGCGCCTCGGGCCGTGTGCCGGAGAGCGCTCCGAGGCGGCGCAGGCTGTCGGGGATATCGGCCAGGATCCTGATGCTATGGCGATACACCGGCAGCCCGACGCGCTCGATCTTGTCGATCTGCGACGCGGACGTGCCGCCGCTCCAGACCACGACCACGTCGGGATGCAGAGACAGGATGCGCTCGATGTCGAAGTTCTGGCTGTCGCCGACGCGCTCGATGCGCTGCGCGGCGGCCGGTTCATTGGAATAGCCGCTGGTGCCGACGATCTGCGCACCGGCTCCGGCCGCGAACAGCATCGCCGTGGCGCCCGGCGCCAGACTCACGATGCGCGGCGCGGCTACGTTGAGGGTCAGCGTACGTTGATCGTCGTCGGTGATGGTCCGCGGCTCGCCCGCTGCCCGCGCGTGTGTGCACGCCGCCAGCAGGCACAGCAGAGCGAGCAGACGCGCGTGCGCGCGCCTGCCCGCTACCGATCTGGCTTGCGGCATGGAGCCTTGCGACTTTCAGGCAGCCACGGCGTCCGGCACCGTGCCGGCCTGACCCGCGCGGTACTCGAGCACTCCGGCCACGGCGTGCACGACCGCGGCAATGCGCACCGCACTCTGAATCTGCTCGCGCGTGATGCCATGCGCGCGCAGCTTCTTTTCATGCGAGGTCACGCACAGGCCGCAACCATTGATCGCCGACACCGCCAGCGACAGCAGCTCGAAGTCGAGCTTGTCTATCCCTGAGTTGCCGAGGATGTTCATGCGTAGCCGCGCCGGCAAACTCTGGTACTCCGGGTCCTCGACCAGGTGCAGGAAACGGTAGTAGATGTTGTTCATGCCCATGATGGCCGCCGCCGCGCGCGCCGCCTGCAGATGGGCGGCATCGAGCTGTGCGCCCGCTGCCGCCTCGATGGCATGCGTGAACGCATTGTTGCGCGACGCGATCGCCGAGGCCAGCGCCACCGACCAGATCTGCTGCTCGTTCAGCCCCGGCGCACCCGTCGGGGTGAGCACGCTGCCGAGATTGAGCTTCAGATCACGGGCGTAGTCCGGGATCAGATCGCGCACGGAATCGAGTGTGGTGGTATCCATCTCAGGCCGCCTTGAGGGTATCCTGACCCTTCTGCCAGTTGCACGGGCACAGCTCGTCGGTCTGCAGTGCATCGAGCACGCGCAGCACTTCCTGCGGATTGCGGCCGACCGAGAGGTCGGTGACGTAGACGAAGCGGATCACGCCCTCGGGATCCACCACATAGGTGGCACGCTGCGCGACTCCGGCTTGCTTGTCCAGGATTCCCAGCGCAGTGCTCAACTCGCGCTTGATGTCCGAGAGCATCGGGAACGGCAGGTTGCGCAGCTCTTCCTTTTCCTTGCGCCATGCCAGATGCACGTACTCGCTGTCGACGCTGACGCCGAACAGTTGCGCGCCGCGATCGCTGAATTCGCGATTGAGCTTGCCGAACGCGGCAATCTCGGTCGGGCAAACGAAGGTGAAGTCCTTGGGCCAGAAAAACACGATCTGCCATTTGCCGGCCTGATCGCTGCTGTTGAAATCCACGAACGCCTTGTTGGGGTCGTTCGACACCACGCCGGTCAGCGCGTAGGTGGGAAACTTTTCACCGATACCTAACATATTCGCTCTCCTGAGCCTGTCATCGAGTGGGTGCGCCCATCCTGGGCGTCGTGCGCCTGGTAGTCCAATCGATTGACCTTATAATGTCGATAGATGCCATATATCGGTCCGGAAACATGGATTTAAAGCTCAAGGACCTGCGCTACCTGGTCGCGGTCGCCGATGCGCGCCATTTCGGCCGCGCGGCCGCCAAGTGTTTCGTCAGCCAGCCGACGCTGTCGGCGCAGCTGCGCAAGCTGGAGGAAAGCCTCGGTGTGCAGCTGATCGAGCGCCGCCCGCGGCGCGTCACGCTCACCGAAGCGGGCGAGGAGGTCGCGCAGCGCGCGCGCCTGATGCTCGAGACCGCCGATGCCATCGTCACGGTTTCGCAGCACCGGCGCGATCCACTCTCGGGACAGTTGCGGCTGGCGCT
>DASYNV010000018.1:0-11372 GCA_036008365.1 Steroidobacteraceae bacterium
CCATAAAGATTGTCGAACTTGCTCTTGGTGACCGAATCGTTGACGTTGATGGCCGGGAAGGCCAGCTGGCCGTCCTTCGCCATCTGATACAGGCGCTTGACGCCGGTCGTGGTCTCCTCCGACACCCCGCGTACCGCCTGCAGACGCGCGGAGTACCAGTGCGGATCGCGTTTGAGCATGGCGCGGATGCTGTCGAACAGCGCCACTTCCTCCTCGCTGCCGGGCTTGGCCAAGAGCGCGGCATCGGCTTCGGCCCGGGCGCCGAGGTGCAGCAGCAGCGTCGCGTCGCCGCCGTCGTCGAGGATCAGGTTAGCGTGCGCGCCGTTGGGCCATTCGAAGATGCGATGCGTGAATTCCCAGTACTCGACCAGCGATTCACCCTTGTAGGCGAACACCGAAGTGCCCCGCGCGGCGATGGCCGACGCGGCGTGGTCCTGGGTCGAGAACACGTTGCACGAGGCCCAGCGCAGTTCGGCACCGAGCGCCTGCAGGGTCTCGATCAGCACCGCGGTCTGGATGGTCATGTGCAGCGAGCCGGCGATGCGCGCGCCGCGCAACGGCTGCGTGGGGGCGAATTCCTCTCGGATCGCCATCAGGCCGGGCATTTCGGTCTCGGCGATCGCGATCTCCTTGCGGCCCCAGTCGGCGAGCGCAAGGTCGGCGACGCGGAAATCCTCGCTCGGTGTCTTGACGGAAACGGGACGGGCAGTGGCAGTCATGGTGGCTCCAATTCCTTAGCTCTAAGGTTTGCGAGCGCCGTTGACTTAAGCTCCGGCGGCTGAGCCTGGCAGGTCGTTGGCGGTCTCGAATCCCGCCTCCTGTCGCAGCGCTCCTCAGTCACCAGGCTGCCGCGCATGGCGGCAGCGTCAATGCAATTCTACGTCAAATCAGGCCGCCCGACTGCGCCCGCGGCGGCGTACGCCGGCCGCCAGCGCCTCGGCCTTGTCGATGCGCTCCCAGGTGAATTCCGGCTCCTCGCGCCCGAAATGACCATAGGCCGCCGTCTTCTGATAGATCGGGCGCGCCAGGTCGAGCATCTCGCGCAGGCCATACGGGGTCAGATCGAAATTCCGGCGCACCAAGGCCGTCAGCTCCTCGCGCGAGAGCTCGCTGGTGCCGAACGAGTCGACCATGATCGAGGTCGGCTCGGCCACGCCGATGGCATACGAAACCTGCACCTCGCAGCGCGCCGCAAGCCCGGCGGCAACGATATTCTTGGCGACGTAGCGCGCGGCGTACGCCGCCGAACGGTCGACTTTGGACGGATCCTTGCCGGAGAAGGCGCCACCGCCGTGGCGCGCGAAGCCGCCATAGGTGTCGACGATGATTTTGCGTCCGGTCAGGCCGCAATCACCGACCGGGCCGCCGACCACGAAGCGGCCGGTCGGGTTGATGTGGTAGCGCGTACGCCGGTCGAGCCATTTCTTTGGTAGCACCGGCTTGATGATTTCTTCCATGACCGCTTCGCGCAGCTTGGAAGTGGAGATGTCTTCACTGTGCTGCGTCGAGAGCACCACGGCCTCGATGCCGACGGGTTTGTCATTCTCATAGCGCAGCGTGACCTGGCTCTTGGCGTCCGGCCGCAGCCACGGGAGCTTGCCGCGGCGCCGCACTTCCGACTGCCGCTTGACCAGGCGATGCGCCAGTGTGATCGGAGCCGGCATCAGCACGTCGGTTTCATCAGTAGCGTAGCCGAACATCAGGCCCTGATCGCCCGCCCCCTGCTTGCGCTTGTCGGTGCGATCCACGCCCATGGCGATATCCGGCGACTGCTTGCCGATGATATTGATGACGCCGCAGCTGGCGCCGTCGAAGCCCATGTCGGAATGGTTGTAGCCGATCTGCAGCACGGTTTCCCGCACCAGCTTTTCCAGATCGATCCAGGCGCTGGTAGTGACCTCGCCGGCCACGATCACGACGCCGGTCTTGATGAGCGTCTCGCAGGCCACGCGGCCCAAGGGGTCGTCCCGCAGGATGGCGTCGAGGACCGCATCGGAAATCTGATCGGCGATCTTGTCCGGATGACCTTCTGAGACCGATTCGGACGTAAACAGATAGTGGTTGCTCATCTAGGGTGCGGGGGTTGCGACAAGTGGAGGCGCAGTATAACCGAAGGTTTTCGGCGCCGGCCCGCTTCGCGGCCACTGCAGCGGCATGATGTTTCAGAATTGCGACCGAAGGCGCGAAATATCATGCGCGGCGCAGGCCACGGCACAATCGGCGCAGTCGCAAACGCAGCTGTCTTGAGTGTCGCGCGCATTGCCGCCGGGCGGCCGGCTGGTAGACAATGCCCGGCCGCAATGGCCGCGGCCTGGAGAGATCCGTAATGCCCACCCGCCGAGAGCTCGCCAACGTCATCCGCGTCCTCGCGATGGACGCGGTCCAGCAGGCCAATTCGGGTCACCCCGGCGCCCCCATGGGAATGGCCGATATCGCCGAAGTGCTGTGGCGCGACGTCATGAAATACAACCCGGGCAATCCCCACTGGTGGGACCGGGATCGGTTCGTGCTCTCGAACGGCCACGCCTCGATGCTGCTCTATGCGCTGCTGTACTTGACCGGCTACCCGCTCAAGTTGGATGAGTTGCAGCATTTTCGCCAGCTCGGCAGCCGCACGGCGGGCCATCCCGAGCACGAGCTCGAGATCGGCATCGAGACCACCACCGGCCCGCTGGGGCAGGGGCTCGCGAACGGCGTCGGCATGGCGCTGGCGGAGAAAATCCTCGCGGCGCATTTCAATCGTCCGGGGCTGCCGATCATCGATCACCACACCTGGGTGTTCTGCGGCGACGGCTGTCTCATGGAAGGTGTCTCGCACGAGGTCTGTTCGCTGGCCGGAACGCTCAAGCTCGGCAAGCTGATCGTGTTCTACGACGACAACGGCATTTCGATCGACGGCAAGGTCAAGGGCTGGTTCGCCGACAACACGCCCGAGCGCTTCGAGGCCTACGGCTGGCACGTGCAGAGCGTCGACGGTCAGGACGGCGAGGCCGTGGCACAGGCGACGGGCAACGCCAAGGACGAATCCGATCGGCCCTCGATCATCTGCTGCAAGACCGTGATCGGCTGGGGTGCGCCGACCAAGGCCGGCACCAAGGCCACGCACGGCGAGCCGCTCGGAGCGGAAGAAGTCGCAGGCGCACGGCAGCAGCTCGGCTGGAAGGAGCCGCCCTTCGTCGTGCCGCCCGAGCTCTTGAAGGCGTGGAATCACGGCGAGGCCGGGCGCGCGGCCGAGGATGACTGGAAGCAGTTGTTTGCCCGCTATCGCAGCGCGCACCCGGATCTCGCCGCAGAGCTCGAGCGGCGTATGAATGGCAAGCTGCCGGCCGATTGGAGCGAGACGCGCAAGGCTGCGTTGAGCATGGCGCAGGCGGTCACGGGATCGCAGGCCACGCGCGTGTCCTCGCAGGCGGCGCTGAATGCCATCGGCATCAAGCTGCCCGAGCTGCTGGGCGGCTCGGCGGATCTGACCGGTTCGAACAACACGCTGCAGAAGATCTCGCGCGGCATCGAGCCGACCGACGCCTCCGGCAACTACGTCTACTACGGTGTGCGCGAGTTCGGCATGACCGCGTCCATGAGCGGCATCGCCCTGCATGGCGGTCTGATCCCCTACGGCGGCACGTTCCTGACGTTTTCCGACTACGCGCGCAACGGCGTGCGCATGGCATCGCTGATGCGCCAGCGCGTGCTGCTGGTCTACACGCACGATTCCATCGGCTTGGGCGAGGACGGTCCGACACACCAGCCGATCGAGCACCTCAACAGCCTGCGCCTGATTCCCAACCTGACGCTGTGGCGGCCGGCCGATGCGCTCGAGAGCACGGTGTCCTGGTGCGAAGCGATCGAGCACACCGCGGGACCGAGTGCACTGATTTTCACACGCCAGGGTTTGCCGCAGCTGCCGCGTACACCCGCGGCGCTGGCTGCGGTCGGGCGCGGCGGCTACGTGCTTGCCGATTGCGACGGCCTTCCCGAGTGCATCGTGATCGCGACCGGCTCGGAAGTCGCGATCGCACTCGATGGGGTCAAGGCCGCCGCCGCGCAGGGCAAGCGGGTGCGGCTCGTCTCCATGCCATCGACCGAACGCTTCGATGCGCAGGATGCGGCCTATCGCGATTCGGTGCTGCCGCCCGCGGTGCGCGCGCGCGTCGCGATCGAGGCCGGGTCGACCGGACTCTGGTGGCGCTATGTGGGTGACCGCGGTCGCGTGATCGGCATCGATCATTATGGCGCTTCGGGCAAGGCGCCCGAGCTCTACAAGAAGTTCGGCATCACCGCCGAGCATGTGCAGCAGGAAATACTCGATTCGATAAAAGGGACTGCTAAATGACGCTGAAAGTGGGGATCAACGGTTACGGCCGCATCGGCCGCAATGTGCTGCGCGCACTGTACGAAGGCAACAAGCGCGGGCAGCTGCAGATCGTCGCCATCAATGATCTCGGCGACGCCAAGATCAACGCGCACCTGACGCGTCACGACACCGTGCACGGTCCGTTCAGGGGCGAGGTCAAGGTCGACGGCGATTCCCTCGTCATCAACGGCGATCGCATCAAGGTGCTGTCGGAACGCGACCCGGCCAAGCTGCCCTGGGGCAGCCTCGGCGTCGAGACCGTGCTCGAATGCACCGGGCTCTTCACTGCCAAGGCCAAGGCTGTCAAGCATCTCGAGGGCGGCGCCAAGCGCGTGGTCATCTCGGCGCCGGGCGGCGATGATGTCGATGCCACGGTGTGCTTCGGCGTCAACCATGGCGTCCTCAAGGCGAGTCATACCGTCATCTCCAACGCCTCGTGCACCACCAATTGCCTGGCGCCCGTGGCCAAGGCGCTGCACGACGCGGTGGGCATCAGTTCCGGCGTGATGACCACGATACATTCGTATACCAACGACCAGGTGCTCACCGACGTCTATCACACCGATCTGCGCCGCGCGCGCTCGGCGACGCAGTCGATGATTCCGACCAAGACGGGCGCTGCCGCCGCGGTCGGGCTGGTGTTGCCGGAGCTCAAGGGCAAACTCGATGGTTTTGCGATCCGCGTGCCGACCATCAACGTATCGCTGGTCGACTTGAGCTTCATCGCCAAGCGCGCAACCAGTGTCGATGAAATCAACAAGCTCATGAAAGCCGTCGCCGAGAGCGGGCCGCTGCATCGCATCGTCGCCTACACCGACGAGCCGCTGGTATCGGTCGATTTCAACCACGATCCGCATTCCTCGGTGTTCGATGCCAGCATGACCAAGGTCATCGACGGTACGCTGGTCAAGGTGTGCGCCTGGTACGACAACGAGTGGGGCTTTTCCAACCGCATGCTCGATACCACGCTCGCCTGGTCGCAGGCCAAGTAGGACTGCCGCCGCATGAAAGTGCTGCGCATGAGCGACCTGAAGCTCGCGGGCAAGCGCGTGCTGATCCGCGAGGATCTGAACGTTCCGGTCAAGGACGGCGTGGTCAGCAGCGATGCACGCATCCGCGCGGCGCTGCCGACGCTGCGCTCGGCCGTACAGCAGGGTGCGCGCGTGATCGTGTTGTCGCATCTCGGCCGCCCCGAGGAGGGTAAATTCGAGTCCGAGTTCTCGCTCGCGCCCGTGGCCGCCAAGCTGTCCGAGCTGCTCGGCAAGTCCGTGCCGCTGAAGCAGGACTGGCTGAACGGCGTCGAGTGCGCGGCCGGCCAGTTGGTGCTGTGCGAAAACGTGCGTTTCAACAAGGGCGAGAAGAAGGACAACGAGGCGCTCTCCAGGCAGATGGCTGCGCTCTGCGACGTGTTCGTCATGGACGCCTTCGGCACGGCGCATCGTGCCGAGGCCAGTACCCACGGCGTTGCCAAGTTCGCGCCCGTGGCGTGCGCCGGCCCGCTGCTGGTCGCCGAGCTCGAGGCGCTCGAGCGCGCGCTGGCGAAGCCTGCGCGGCCACTGGTCGCGATCGTCGCCGGCTCGAAGGTCTCGACCAAGCTGCAGGTGCTCGAAGCGCTGCTCGACAAGGTCGACAAGCTGATCGTCGGCGGCGGTATCGCCAATACTTTTCTGGCGGCGACCGGCGTCACGATCGGCAAATCGCTGTGCGAGAGGGACATGCTCGATATGGCGCGCAAGCTGCTCGAGCGTGCCCGCGCGCGCGGCGCTGAGATTCCGCTGCCGGTCGATGTGGTGGTCGCGCGCGAATTCGCCGCCACGGCACACGCCGATGTGCGGCCGGTCGGCCAGGTGGCAGATGATGAGCTGATTCTCGACATCGGGCCCGACACCGCCGAGATGTTCGATGCCATTCTCAAGTCCGCCGGCACGATCATCTGGAACGGACCGGTCGGCGTGTTTGAATTCGATCAGTTTGGTGAAGGCACCAAGTCCATCGCCAATGCGATCGCCAGCAGCAAGTCGTTTTCGCTTGCGGGCGGCGGTGACACGCTGGCGGCCATCGAGAAATACGGCGTCGAGGACGGCATTTCCTATATCTCGACCGGCGGTGGCGCGTTTCTTGAATTCGTCGAAGGCAAGACGCTGCCGGCCGTGGCGGTGCTCGAGCAGCGTGCGAATGCCTGATGGATACCTTTCGTAGGACAAAAATCGTCGCAACCTTGGGGCCGGCGACCGATAACCCCGAGGTCGTGGCCGGCATGATCAAGGCCGGCCTGGACGTAGCGCGCATCAATTTCTCGCACGGCACGCGCGAATCGCAGCGCAAACGCATCGAGATGCTGCGACACGCGGCGCGCGAGGCCGGGCGTTATGTGGGGCTGCTGGCCGATCTGGCGGGGCCAAAAATCCGCATCGAGAGTTTCCGCAATGGCTCAGTGCAACTGGCGGAAGGCGCACCCTTTGCGCTCGATACGGCACTCGATCCCACGGCCGGCAGCGAGACCGAGGTGGGCTGTGCCTATAAGGATCTGCCCGCGGATGTGCACCAGGGCGACACGCTGCTGCTCAACGACGGGCAGATCGTGCTCGAGGTCGAAAAGGTTGCCGGCACGCGCATCAGCACCGTGGTGCGCTCGGGCGGCGAGCTCTCCAACCGCAAGGGTGTAAACCGCCAGGGCGGCGGCATCTCGGCCGCGGCGCTGACGGAGAAGGACCTCGAGGACATCCGACTCGTTGCCGAGCTCGGCGTGGACTACCTGGCCGTGTCCTTCGCGCGCGATGCCGACGACATCCGCAAGGCGCAGTCCGAGCTGCGCCGCTGGCGCGGCGAGGCGCGCGTCTGCGCCAAGATCGAGCGGCATGAAGCGCTCGATAACCTCTCCGGAATCCTGTCCGTTACCGATGCGGTGATGGTGGCGCGCGGCGATCTCGGCGTGGAGATGGGTTACGCCGAGCTCACCGGGTTGCAGAAGACCATCATCCGCCAGTCGCTGGCGCGCAATCGGGTGGTCATCACGGCCACGCAGATGATGGAATCGATGATCCAGAGCCAGGTGCCCACGCGCGCGGAGGTCAGCGACGTCGCCAATGCGGTGCTCGACGGCACCGACGCGGTCATGCTGTCGGCCGAGACCGCGGCCGGCAAGTTCCCGGTCAAGGCCGTGCAGGCCATGAGCGATGTGATCCGCGGCGCCGAGAAGTATCAGCTCGGCGCGATGCGCGTCATGGTTCGGGCGGAAGAGGAGTTCGGCAACACCGAAGAGGCCATCTCGATGGCCGTCATGTACACGGCCAATCACATGCGCGTGCGCGCCATCGTCGCGCTGACCGAGTCGGGCATGACGCCGCTGTGGATGTCGCGCATTCGCTCCGACATGCCCATCTACGCCTTCACGCGCCACGAGGCCACTCGCACCCGCGTGACGCTCTATCGCGGTGTCTATGCGGTGCCGTTCGACATCACCAGCACCGAGACCACCTTGATCTACAGCTCGATCTTCGAGCGGCTGCTCGAACTTGGCCTGGTCGACATCAACGACCTGGTGATCCTGACCAAGGGCGAGCTGTCGGGTGTCTCGGGCGGGACCAACTCGATGCAGATTCTGCGCGTGATCAGCCGCTTTTAGCGCGCGCCCGGGCGCGCGTCAGCGGCAACGAGACTTCTGTACAGGCGGGATTCATATCCGCTCGGCTATGCTTACCCCATGGCCGCCGAGCCGCCTCAGCGAAGCAATGCTCCGATAGGTTCCACAGTCGGCCTGGTATTGCCGGGTGGCGGGGCGCGGGCGGCCTACCAGGTCGGGGTTCTGAAGGCGATCGCGCAGATGCTGCCCGACTCGCCCAATCCATTCCCGGTCATCGTCGGCACCTCCGCCGGCGCCGTGGCGGCGACCGTGGTCGCGGCCGAGGCGTTCCGCTGGCAGCGCGCGGTGGCGGCGCTGGAGAAGGTCTGGGCCAATTTCCACGTCTCGCAGGTGTTCCTGGTCGATGCGCCGAGCATGCTGCGCTCAGGACTGCACTGGATGCTGTCGCTGATCTCGGGCGGCTGGCTGCTGCCGCCGCCGCTGTCGCTGTTCGACAATTCGCCGCTGCGGCGGCTGCTTGCCAAGAACATCGACTGGCGGCACCTGCAGCGCAGTATCGATCGCGGCCACTTGCGGGCACTGGCACTGTGCGCCACGGGTTACAACTCGGCCGCCTCGGTCGCCTTCTTCCAGGCGGCCAACGATCGCACGCCCTGGCTGCGCCAGCAGCGCATCGGCCAGCGCACGCGCCTCAGCCTCGATCACCTCATGGCAAGCCTCGGCGTGCCGTTTCTGTTTCCGCCGGTGCGGCTCGGCGACGAGTACTACGGCGACGGCGCACAGCGGCAACTGTGGCCGCTGAGCCCCGCGATCCATCTCGGCGCGGATCGGCTGCTCGTGATCGGCGTGCGCTCGGAGCTCGGCGCCGGGATCAATGCGCGTCCGCGCACCGCGGTTCGGCCGCCCGCGCCGGGACAATTGTTCGGCTACATGCTCGACACACTGTTCATGGACCAGATCTACGCCAATATCGAGCACGTGCAGCGTCTGAACCAGGTGGTCGACATCGCACCGGCGGCGGTGCCGGGTCTGCACAAGGTGGCGACGCTGCTGATCGCACCGAGCGCCGATCTGCGGGTGATTGCCACGCAGCACATTCGCAGCCTGCCGCGAGGGCTGCGCGCTTTGCTGCGCGTCACGGGCGCGCGTGGCGCAGCCGGCGCCCAGCTGGCGAGCTACCTGATGTTCGAATCGAGCTTTACCAGCGAGCTCATCGAGCTCGGCTACCAGGATGCCATGCAACAGCGCGCCGCCATCGTCAATTTTCTGACCGGCGCGCCGCTCGAGAGCACGACGACGCTGCCGCAACTGCAGCTCGTGGGCGGCGAACCGTCCGCTAGCGGCAGCGCCTGATCCCCCATGGGCATCGTCTACAGCACCGGCGTCGGTTCGATGTGCCCCGGATGCCGCCGACCGGTGATTCAATGCCTCTGCAAGAGCGCCAAGGGAAAACCGCTGCGGTCGAACGCCGGCGCGGTGCGGGTGAGCCGCCAGACGCAGGGACGCGCCGGCAAGGCCGTGACTGCGATCAGCGGCCTGCCGCTGGCGCCCGAGGCGCTCGCGAGTCTGGCCACCGAGCTCAAGCGTTGCTGCGGCAGTGGCGGGACGGTCAGGGACGGGGTGATCGAGATCCAGGGCGAGCACCGTGAGCGGTTGGTGCAGGAGCTGATCCGGCGCGGCTATGCCGCCAAGCGATCCGGCGGCTGACAGCGCGGCGCGCAGCGCGCCCGCGCGTCGATCAGGGTACGACGGTCAGCGTGCGAATGGTCTTGGTGGCATCCGGCAGCGCCGAGTGGCGCAGCACCACCTGCGGCCAGCGCGTGGCGACACGCGCGGCGAGCTGCTCGACGATGTAGACCGAACGGTGCTGGCCGCCGGTACAGCCGACCGCCACCGTCAGGTAACGCCGGTTGGCGGCCTGGTGCTCGGGAATCCGCGCCTCGATGAACTGGACCACATCGTCGATGAAGCGCGCGACGCCGGGCTGTGACTCGAGGAAGCGCACTACCGGCTCATCGCGGCCGGTGAGCGCGCGCAGACTCGGCTCCCAATAGGGATTGGGCAGCGAGCGTGCGTCGAACACGAAATCGGCATCGCCCGGAATGCCGTGCTTGAAGCCGAACGACTCGAACAGCACCGACATGCGGTCGCGCACGCGCTTGCCGACGCGGCGATTGATGATCTCGCGCAGCGCGTGCACGCTCATGTGCGAGGTGTCGATCACCAGGTCTGCGGCATTGACGATGGGCTCGAGCAACGAGCGCTCGAGTGCGATGGCGTCGTGCAGGCTCTCGCCCTGGCGGCTCATCGGGTGCTTGCGGCGCGTCTCGGCGTAGCGCCGCAACAGCTCCTCGTCGTTTGCGACCAGGAACAGCAGCTCGCACTGAATCCCGCTGCGCTTGAGTTCATCGACCAGCGTCGGCACCGTGGCGAGGTCGGCGTCGGGGTTGCGGGCATCGATGCCGACGGCAGTGCGCTTGTAGACCGACGCGCCGCTGCGCACGGTATGCGAGATGAAGCTCTGCAGCAGCGGTGCCGGAATGTTGTCGATGCAGTAGAAGTCCAGGTCCTCGAGCATGTGCAGTGCCACGCTCTTGCCGGAGCCCGACAGGCCGCTCAGGAAGATCAGGCGCACGGTGGCTCCGACGCGCCGCGCGCGCGCGGCGGGAGCGGCGGCCGCGAAGCGCTACAGGCGCGGACTTTTCTGGGCTTCCAGGGCATGATGATCGGTCAGTTTTTCCTTGTGCTTGCGCACGCGTCGCTCGAGCTTGTCGGCCAGCGCGTCGATCGCGGCGTACATGTCGCCCTCGCTGGCCAGGGCATGAATGGTCTCACCGCGCACCCGCAACGTCGCTTCGGCCTTGTGCAGCAGCTTTTCGACCGTCAGAACGAAATGCGTGTCGATGACGAAATCGAAGTGTCGCACGATGCGGTCGAGTTTCTTCTCCACGTAGCTGCGCATGGCTGCCGTGATCTCGACGTGATGACCGGTGACGCTCAGTTGCATGACCTCGTCTCCTTTGTTTGACGCTGCTAAATCATTTGCCGTTGACTCGCCTGCGTTCGTTCGATGGGGCCAGGCCCATCGTTTCGCGATACTTGGCCACGGTGCGGCGCGCGACCGGTATTCCCTCGCCCGAGAGGATCTCGGCAATGCGGCTGTCGCTCAGCGGCGCATTCGCGTCCTCCTCGCGGATCAGCTTGCGGATCTTGGCGCGGATCGCGGTCGAGGAAGTGCCGGAGCCGTTGTTGCCCTCGACCTGGCTCGAAAAGAAATACCGCAGCTCGAACACGCCGCGCGGGGTGTGCATGTACTTGCCCGAGGTCACGCGCGACACCGTGGATTCGTGCATGCCGATGGCCTCGGCGATGTCGCGCAGGATCATGGGCCGCATGTGCTCCTCGCCGTGCTCGAGGAACTCGGCCTGCCGCTCG
>DASYNV010000019.1:0-3078 GCA_036008365.1 Steroidobacteraceae bacterium
CGGCTGGCCGCAGCCGTGGGTCCGTACCTGGCGGGTGCGCGCTTCCACGGCGAGCCGATGCCCATCGGCGATGCCGAGGGGCGGGATCTGCTCTACCACTCGAGCGCCAGCTACGACACGCTGCTGACGCTGGCGCGGCTCGGCATGCTGCCGTTTCTACTGCTGCTGCTGGCTGCCACCTTCGTCTGGATGCGACGCTGGTATGGCGATCCGGCCGCGCTGCTGGCGGTCGCCCTCCTGGCCAGCTGTCCGGTCATCCTGGGACACGCATCCGTGGTGGCCGTCGATGTGCCGGTCACGGCACTCACCATGGCGAGTCTGTATCTGTTGCTGCGCTGGTTCGAGAACCCGAGTCAGGCGCGCGCCGCCGCGCTCGGACTGACGGTCGGACTCGCCGTGGCCACCAAGATATCCGCCATTCCCTTCATCGGAATCTCGGCCGTTACGCTGGTCCTGCTGCAGCTCGCGATGCTGAAGGTGGCGCCACGCGACGCGCCGCTTCGAGTTCAACTCGCGCGCCGCAGCGGCGGCCTCGCGCTGGCGCTGGTCCTGGCGCTGATAGTCGTCATCGGCGTGTACGGCGGCCGGCTCGTGTACCTGACGACACCCGACCTGGCGCCGAGCCGCGCGCTGAATTTCTTTACCGGCAGTCACGGTCCGCTGCACGATCTGGCGTATCGCGTGGCCGCACACGTGCCGCTGCCGTTCGGCTTCGCGATGCTGCCGGAGAACATCATGGGCGTCGAATGGCACAACGCGCATGGCCATCCGTCCTACCTGCTCGGTCATATCGCCAATCGCGGCTGGTGGTACTTCTACCCGGTGGCACTCTCGCTCAAGACGACGCTGCCACTGCTGGCGTTCGGTCTCATCGGCCTGACGCTGATGGCGATCCGGGGAGTGCGCAGGGCCAACCTCTACCTGCTGGCGCCCACGGCATGCTTGCTTGCCATCCTGGTGTTCTGCTGCCTTTACAGCAACATCAATATCGGCGTGCGACACGTGCTCATCGCCTATCCGCTGCTGGCGATGGGCGCGGCCTACGCGGTACTGGCAGCGTGGCGGCGCTGGCAGGGGCGCGCCGCGCGCACGGCGTTGCTGCTGGCGCTGCTCTGGCAGTTCTCGACCCTGGTCTATGCCTATCCCGACTACCTGGCGTACTTCAACTGCCTGGCGGGCACTCATCCTGAGCGTATCCTCGTGGATTCCGACCTGGATTGGGGTGGCCAGGATCTGCGCCGGCTCGAACGGGTACTGGCACAGCGGCACATCACTGATGTGTGGATCGGCTACAAGGGCACAGCCGACCTGTCGCTCGAAGCGCTGCCGCGCTATCAGCTGCTCAAGCCCAATCAACCGGTGACCGGCTGGGTCGCCATCACGATGCTGACTCTGCAGGAGAACCCGGCGGGCTACGCCTGGTTGCGCGCCTATCAGCCGGTTCAGCGGGTGGGCGGCTCGTTCGAGCTGTTCGATATTCAGTAGCGCAGACCAAACCCAAGCGCAAACCCCGACGGCCACGCGTATGACAACGTGCCGCGAAAATCGTGGCGCGGTGCGCCCCGCGCATCGCCGATCAGCAGGTCAGCGACGCCACCGCCTTCCGACCCCGGTAGCCACGCGGCCACGAACGCATCGGAGGCGTTGAGCTCCTCATCGACCTGCAGCGGCCGCCCGCTCAAGAATACCGACACGATCGGAATTTGCGCCGCACGCAGGCGTTGCAGCAGAGCCAGCTGTTCCGGATCGTCGAACACCAGGCTCGCCCGGTCGCCGAGTCTCTCGGCGTAGGGCGGCTCACCATAGATGACCACTGCCACATCGGGTCGCCGCGCAAAGCGTCCGTCAGGGGACAGCTCCACGCTGCCCCCGCCTGCTTCGATGGCCTCGGCCAGCCCTGAGTAGATCGACTGCGCGCGCGGGAAATCGCCGTTGTGATTGCGAGCACCCTGCCACGAGAGTGTCCAGCCGCCGCATTGCTGGCCGATATCGTCGGCCGCCGAGCCGGCCACCAGCACGTGAGCGCCGCCGCGAATCGGCAACACGTGGGCTGCGTTCTTGAGCAGCACCAACGATTCGCGCACGGCCTGACGCGCGAGTGCACGGTGCTGCGCAGCGCCGAGCAATTCCAGCCGACCCTCGGTACGCGACTCTGAATCGAACAGGCCCAATTTGAATTTCACCCGCAGAATCCTGCGCACCGCATCGTCCAGCCGCGCGCGCGCGATCTCGCCCGAGCGCAGCTGCGCCAGCGTGTGCTCGAACAGTCCCTGCCAGCTGTCGGGCGCCATGAACATGTCGAGCCCGGCGTTGAAGGCCCCCGGACAGCTCACGCTGCTGCAACCGTCGACCAGGTTGTGTCCGTTCCAGTCGCCGATCACGACACCATCGAATCCGAGCCGCTGCTTGAGCACGCCGGTGAGCAGACTGCGATTGCCGTGCATCGGGACGCCCTGCCAGCTCGAGTACGAGACCATCACGGTCATGACGCCGGCGCCGATCGCCGCCAGGTAGCCCTGCACGTGAACATCGATGAGTTGCCGTTCGCTGACGGCGGCATCACCGCGGTCGATACCGCCCGTGGTGGCGCCATCGCCCAGGAAATGCTTGGCGCTCGCCGCCACGCGGGCATCGCGATTGCCCTGCACGCCCTCGACCATGGCCGCGGCATCACGACGCACCCGTGCGGGATCCGCCGAGAAGGCCTCGTAGGTACGGCCCCAGCGCAGATCCTGCGGCACCGCGACCGTGGGCGTGAAGACCCAATTCATGCCGAGCGCGCTCGCCTCCTGCGCCGTGACATCGCCGACACGCCGGATCAGATCCGGATCGTACATCGCGCCAAGCCCGATGGCCTGCGGAAAGAGCGTGGCGCCGCGCACGTGACCAATGCCATGCGCGGCATCGATGCCAAACAGCAGCGGAATCGGCACATGTCCCGCGCGGCGTTCGCGCGCGATGCCGCGGAATGCGCGCGTGAGTTCGAGCCACGCCCGCGCCGGCGCGCGCACGTCGCCGCCGAGCGGCGCCGGGTCGCCACCTGCGAGGATCGAGCCGAGTGGATAATGGCGCAGGTCC
>DASYNV010000020.1:0-4326 GCA_036008365.1 Steroidobacteraceae bacterium
CCATCGCTCTCATCGGTTTCGACGTTGAAACCCAGCAGCAGGTTGCGCGTCAGGATCTGCGACAGGCTGGCCTGCCAGTTGCGATGGTCGGCGTCGCCGACCCAAGTCACGAGGATCGGCTGTCCCAATGGGTGATTGGCGTCGCCAACCCGATCCCAACCGCGCGTGTAGCCGAACGAAATGGTGGTCAAATCGCCAAACATGGACTCGCTGACCGAGAAGAAGCCGGTTCGGGCCCGGTAATCGCGCTCGTTGCTCTCGATGTAGCCGAGGCTGTATGTCGTATTGCCGTGAATATAGTCGGCGCTGATGCTGCCCTGGGTGCGCGTCTCCTTATAGGGACTCGCGGTCGAGAGCACGTCGACCGAGGCGCTCGAGATCATGTCGACGTAGTAGTTGGCCGCGAGCGACAGCGAATCGGTGACTTTTTTGCGCACCAGGATCGAGGGTCCCTGGACCGTGACGCCGCCGCCGCTCCAGTCGTGCCAGAGCAGGTCGGACCGATCGTCGGGCAGAACCGCGGCCCGACTGACCACCGTCAGCGCGAACAGCGCTGCCGCCAGCGCTCTGAATCGGATGCCGGTGCGCGACCTCATCAGTTGCAACCGCACCCGCCACCGACGCTGCCGGTTGCCCCGCGTGCGCCCTCGCGCACTTCGAACACGTGATCGAGATAGGCGCTCGAAATCGGGTTCGGATCGAATGACATGATCGGGTCAGCCAGGTGCTCGCGCTCGTAGGGCCTCACCCAGGGCTGCGGAGCGCTGCAGCCGACCAGCAGCACGGCCGCCAGCAAGGCTGCCGCGCCCATGATCCGGGGTCGATGTCGCTGCATGGCTTACTCCCGCACCAGCGTGCGGATCTGATCCAAGTACTCGCTCTCTTCGCCTGGCTTGTAGCCGTGGTGGATGTAGCGGACCTTGCCGTTGCGATCGAGAATCACGGTGCTGGGCATTCCCGAAACTTCATACAGCTTGCTGACCTTGCTGTCAGGATCGAACAGTATCGGAAACGAGACCGGGGTGGACTTGAGGAAGCCTTCGGCATCGGCTGACTTGGGCTCGACGTTGACGCCGAGCAGCGTGAAGCCGGCGGACTTGTACTTCTTGTAGAGCTGTTCGAGCACCGGCATCTCCTGCCGGCACGGACCACACCAGCTGGCCCAGAAGTTGATCAGGACTACCTGCCCCTTCAGGTCGCTCAGCGACAGATCCGTGCTTGCAGCAGAATGCAGCTGAAAGGCCGGCGCCGGTGAGCCGGGAGCCATCGAAGCCGCCGAAGCCGTCAGGCTCAGTAACATCGCCAGGCCGGTGCCCAGCATGGAAACAGTCGGTTTCATGATCGCCTCCGTTGGCCGGTACTCACGCCAGCGCGCGTCGCTTGCGGCACTAGAAGAATACGGTCGCACCGATGGTTGCCTGAAGATTGTTCTTCAGCTCTTCCACGCCCGTGACATCGGATCTGAATACCAGGTCCTGGACGTCGATGTGCACGGCCAGCCAATCCGTCGGCAGTACCCTGAAGCCGGCGCCGAAATTCACCGTGAAGTTCTGGTCCCCGGCGAACTTGACGCTGCCAATGCCGCCAATCATATAGAACGAGCTGGTCATGGCGAGATTACGACCGATAAAGACCTCGCCCGGCAGCAAGTTGTAGCCGAGTGAGAGGTTGTAATACGTGAAGCGTCTCTCAGCATCGGAAATGAGCTGGATGTTGCTCAGGGTCTCAAAACTGGTGAAGCCGGCCTTGGCGCGACCATAAGTGGCCTCGGCGAAGAAATCCTCGCTGATATGGTAGTCGAGCCGCACGCCCGCGACTGGCTGCGCGCCGAAATCCTGGATCGAGATCTCGCCGTAGTAGGCGCCGAGCTCGAGGTTACTCGGACGGATCGTGGGGACCTTGATGTTGCGGCGCTCCACCTGCGGCTCGATGACGGTGGGCGGCGGCGCGTTATTGTCGCTATCCGACGACGGCTGCGCGCTGTCGTCCTGCTTCGCAGGACGATGAAAGATCGCGCAACCGCTGCAACCGAGCGCAACGAGGCTCAGTAAAAGAACGCAAATCCGATTTTCCATTCGTTCTTGACCTCGTTGCTGTTTTGGCTCGTAAAAATCTCGTGACCGCGCAATTCTGCGCGCAGAAACAGACGTCGAGCCAGGTAATAGCGCACGCCCACGCCGACGTAGGCGGTTTGATTGCTGGAGCTGACCGGCTGCGCCAGCGTGGCCTTCGGCTCGATGCGCTCGTAGCCGCCACCGAGCGTCACGAATGGCGAGATGCGCCACTCAGGCATGAACACGTGGCTGAATCCGAGATCGATCAGATAGCCATTGGAAAGATTGCCCAGGAACTGCGAGGCTGAGAGTTCGACCTTCAGGTGGTCGGTCAGAGATACCGCCTGATAGGCTGAAATGAGCGTCGCGCCTTCGTACGCGCCACCGAAGAATCCGCTCTCCCAGCGATGCGAGGTGAAGCCGGCGCGATCGCCGAGATTGATCTGGAACGGTGTGCCATCGGCCAGGGTCGTGTGGGCGAGGTCGCGCTCGTACGCCCATCCCTCGACACCGCGTTCGGTGCGCACCTTGAACCACTCGGTGCGACGCATCAGCACGTCGACCGCCTCGCCGCGGCCGACCACCTGTGCCACCGGATAGCCGCGGCCCGGTCCGGTATGCAGTTCGAGGTACGGCTGTGCCACGAACAGCTGCAGGTAGTCGCGCGCGTGCGCCGGCAACGCCGCCAGCAGCGTGAGCAGCGTAAAGGCGATCAACGGGGCGACGTTATGGGGCCAGCGGCGCGTCGAACGGGTTGTTGTAATACTGAGCTCCAATATCCACCCATTCTGACAGCAGCCTCAACTCCGCAGCAGTCATGAACCCGGCATGGTTCACCGCCCCCGTGACGCTGCAGCCCATGCTGGCGCCGCTGATCGTCTGGAAGAAGCACGAACCATTGGCGTTGCCGGGCGCGATCGAACCAGGCACCGTCATACCGGAGTTTACCAATTGATTGGTGGCGTTGAGTGAAAGAACGTCATGAGTTTCCACGAGCTGCGTGTAGGCGCGCAACTGCGCGGTGGCGCTCTGCGCCGGATCGGCGTCGAGCTGCAGGTTGCCGTCCGGGGGAACCGGCACCGTAACACCGCCGGTGGTGGTGGTCCGCGTCGAAGTATGGCAGTTGGTACAGGTATTGGCGCCGCGGGGATCCGTGGCAATGCTGCCGCGGGTCACACTCCAGAGCGGATCGATGATGGTCGGGTAGTTGATGATGCTGAGGCAGAATCCGGACCATACGGCCTGGCAGGAGGGCACGATCGGCAGATTGGTCGTCAGCGCGCCATATGTATAGGAGATCGGCGCATTCGGACCGGTGGGATTCGTATTGCCGTCTCCCCAGGCATCATTGAAGACCACATCGCCGCTGATCGGGGCTGCACTGTAGGGTGCCAGCGCATTGCTGTTGCAGCCCGTAGCGCCCGCCAGCTCCTGCGCCATCGTGGAGCCGGGACACAGCGTCAGGGTGGCGACGCTGCCGTTGCCACCGGCGGTGAAAGTCGTGCCCTCGCCTTCGTTCAGCGAGGTGAACAGGCCGGCGCGCCCGTGCGAGCGACCGCTCACCTCGACACTCAGGCCGTCGGATTCGGTGACGAGGTTGGCCGGCTGCGGGGTATGGCAGCCATTGCAGCTCAACACCTCTGCGGGCTGCACGCTCAGCCAGGAACGGTGACGGGGGAAGTTGGACAATGCGCGCGCATTGGCATCGAGCACCGTGATCTGGAATGCGACGTTGGCCGGCACCATCACCCGCACCGAGCCATCGGGCTCGATCGGTACGTAGCCAAGCAGTTGCCGCATGTAGCCGACCGAACCGTTCAGGGAAATGTTGCGGTCGAATTTCGGGAAGCCGTCCTTCAGGTTCGGATCGCCGAACACGACCGCCTTCTCGATGCGCAGGAAGCGCGCCGGCCGGCCGGCGGCGTTGGCCGAGGCAACCGCGCCGATGCTGGCGTTTGCACCCAAGCCGGCCGCGACGCCGTCGCGATCGTAGACGCTGCGGATGTCGAGTATGCCGAAGGCCGGATCGACGGTGCTTGGCACGGCGATGTCGACCGGGCAGGTCACGCTGGTGATACAGGGCAGGGTACGGGGCTGCAGCGACACCACGTCGCTGATCATCACGCCCTCGACCGGCTGGAACACCGGTTTGAGGGTGCTGTCGTTGAAGTTGAGCAGCCAGGCGCTGTAGAGCGGCGGCGCCAGCGTCAGGCTCGGATTGGCTGAATTCGCATTGGAAAGATTGGCGGCCGTGCACGCTACGATCGTGCCG
>DASYNV010000021.1:0-7095 GCA_036008365.1 Steroidobacteraceae bacterium
GTCATGATCTTCGATCTGCAGTCGAGCCGTGACCGGGTCATCCGGCCGCTGCTGGATGATCTGAAGCTGCAGGCCAACATCAGCCTTCCGGATGCGGTGGTGCGTATCGACGGACGCGCCAATGTTCCCGGAGAGTATCCCCTCGAGACTGGCATGACCGTGCGCGACCTGATCAGAGCCGGTGGAGGTTTGAGCGATGCAGCTTACGGCGGCAGCGCCGAGCTGACGCGCTACCAGGTCGTAAACGGTGAGTCGCGCCGCACAGAGGTTATCCAGGTCGACCTGGCGGCAATTCTGCGCGGAGAGCCCGGCGCCAATCTGCAGCTCGCGCCGTTCGATAGTCTCAGCATCAAGGAGGTTCAGGCGTGGACCGACCAGGAGTCGATCGTACTCCGCGGTCAGGTGAGCTTCCCCGGTACATACTCGGTCAAGCCGGGCGAGACGTTGAAGTCGGTATTGCTGCGCGCCGGCGGGTTGACGCGATACGCCTTCGCCAAAGGTGCCGTTTTTACCCGCCGCGAACTGCGTGAGCGGGAGCAGAAAGAGCTGGACATGCTTGCGGTGCGCCTGCAGAACGACATCGCGTTCGTCGCTCTGCAGGGCACGGTCGCCAACCAGGGTGGGGCGGCCGGGGCCCTGAGCGTCGGCCAGTCGCTGCTCACGCAGCTGCGCCAAGCCAGGGCCGTGGGTCGCCTGGTGATCAGCTTGCCGCCGCTGCTGCGCTCGCCGGTCGGCTCGCCCTATGACGTCGTTCTTCGCGACGGCGACGAGCTCATCGTGCCGAAGGCTGAGCAGGAGGTAACGGTGATCGGCGAGGTACAGACGGTAACTTCACACCTGTACCGCCCGGGACTGTCGCGTGACGATTACATCGCGATGAGCGGCGGCGAGACCGTTCGTGCCGACAGGGGACGTATCTATGTCGTGCAGGCCGACGGCAGCGTCGTCGGGCACGCAGGCGCGCGCTGGTTCCGCACCTCATCTGCGCAGATCGAGCCGGGCGATACCATCGTCGTGCCGCTGAACGCCGAGCACATGCCGCCGTTGCCGTTGTGGCAGGCCGTATCGCAGATCCTCTACAACGTTGCGATCGCGGTTCTGGCCGTGCATACCCTCTGACATCACTGCGCTTGCGGCTAGCGCGTTTACCTGGTGAAAGTCGCGAAGTGATGCGGTTGACACCCTGCGATGGCGCGCTTACTCTGCGTTCAATGGTTGAACGCACTCACCCTGAACCTGCCCGGGCCGTGTAGCAGAACGACGATGCCGGGCGACGAAGCGCGCTACAAGGTGATGCGGCTGCTCGAGGCCAATCCGCACATGAGTCAGCGCGACGCCGCGCGCGAGCTCGGGGTCAGTCTCGGCAAGCTCAACTATTGTGTGCAGGCCCTGATTGGCAAAGGCTGGGTCAAGGTTGCCCGCTTCAAGAACAGCCGCAACAAGGCCGCCTACATGTACGTGCTGACCCCGCGGGGCATGGAGGCGAAGGCGCGTCTCGCGGTGCGCTTTCTGGTCGAGAAGCTGTCCGAGTACGAGAGGCTGCGCGTGGAAATCGAACAGATCCGGCGCGAGGCCGAACGGGACCGGGCGGATTAGGCATGCGACCGATACCTCCAGTTCGCTCGTTGAATCCACACACTTGAGCAGGTGCTGAGTGAACGACGTAAGCCAACGCGCAGCGGTAGAGCCCGAGCAGGAGATGGACTTCATCGATCTGTGGTGGCTGATGTGGGATTACCGCGTCCAGATCGCGATCGTCGCCGCCATCTGCGTCGGGCTCGCGCTGGTCCTGGCACTCACCGCAACACCGTTGTACCGCGCCACGGTGATGCTGACCGAGGTGAAGGAGAATGGCCTGGATAGCGGCCAGGGCCTCGGGGGCGAGGCCGCCGGACTGGCGAGTCTGGCCGGGCTGACCGTCGGGCAGCAGCATCCGGAGCGTAGCGCGGTATTGCGCTCGCGCCACCTGGTGGAGGAGTTCGTGCAGAAGCCGGACGTGTATCCGGTGTTCGCGGCCGCCGAGAAAGATCCCAGGAAGCGGAGCGTGTGGATGACGGTCGAGCTGTTCCGCAAGAACGTCCTCGACATCAAGGAGGACAAGCTCAACGAAGTCACGACCGTCACCATGGACTGGAAGGACCCCGCCGTCGCGGCGCGCTGGGCCGACGAGTTCGTGGCGCTCGCAAATCAGTTGTTGCGCGACAAGGCCGTCGAAGACGCGACCCGAAACGTCGCGTTTCTCAAAGACCAGGTCGACCACGCAAGCTCGCTCGAGCTGCAGAACGTCATGTACCGGTTGATCGAGCAGGAAACGCGGACGCTGATGCTGGCCAAGGGCCGCATCGAGTACGCCTTCACCGTGGTTGACCCGGCCGTCAAGGCGGAAGTGCGCGTCAGCCCGAAGCGTACGCTCATGGTGCTGTCGGGCGCCGTCGTGGGCGGATTCCTCGGCACTTACATCGCCTGGCTGCGGATCCGCTTCAAGCGCCACCGCCGCGCGCGGGCTGGCGCGGGCACCGGCGGCTAATGGACGTCGAGCGCAACAGCAGCTCAGTCGCCGCGCTGCTCGCGCGGCTATGGCGCGGTCTGCAGCCGCGCCGACGACGCCAGTTCGTCCTGATCATGGGGCTGATGGTCGTCAGCGCGTTCGCCGAGGTGGCGAGCCTCGGCGCGGTGTTGCCTTTTCTCGGCATCCTGACCGCCCCCGACAAGGTCTTCGGCAATCACTGGGTGGCTGGCGCCGCTCATGCCCTGGGGATCAATTCGGCGCAACGGCTGCTGCTGCCGCTTACCGTTGCGTTTGCCGTGATGGCGCTGGTCGCAGGGGCGGTACGTCTGCTGCTGCTATGGGTCAGTACCCGCTTTACCTTCGCCGCCGGGGCGGATCTGAGCATCGAGGTGTATCTGCGCACCCTCTACCAGCCGTACGAGGTGCATGTCGCGCGCAACAGCAGCGAGGTCATCAGCGGCATCACCTACAAGGTAGGCGGCACGGTACTGGGCGTGCTGCTGCCGCTCATGACGCTGCTGAGCTCCGCCATGCTGCTGGTGGCCATTCCGCTGGCTCTGATCGCCATCGATCCTATGGTCGCTCTTGCAGCCTCGCTGGTCCTCGGCGCGAGCTACGGCGTCATCAGCTGGCTCTCGCGACGGCGGCTTTATCACAACAGCCGCCGCCAGGCCGATGCGCAGACGCAAGTGCTGAAAGCGCTGCAGGAGGGGCTGGGCGGCATCAGAGACGTGCTGCTCGACGGCGCACAGCCGGTCTTCTGTGAGGTCTATCGTCAGGCCGATCAGCTGCTGCGGCGCGCGCAGGCCAGCAACGTATTCATCGCCCAGAGCCCGCGCTTCGCCATGGAAGCGGTCGGCATGGTACTCATCGCCGCGCTCGCGTACGGCATGACGCGTCATACCCATTCGGCGATCGGTGTGTTGCCGGTCCTCGGGGCGCTGGCGCTCGGTGCGCAGCGCCTGCTGCCGGCGCTGCAGCAGGCCTTTGGCGCATGGGCGACGATCGCCGGCAGCCGCGCTTATCTAACCGACACCGTCGCGCTTATCGATCAACCCATGCCCACCGAGGCGCTCGCGGCTGCTGCGGAGCCGCTGCGCTTTCAGCACGCGATTCAGTTCTGCAACGTGTACTTCCGCTACGCCGCCGAGGGTCCATGGGTGCTCGAGGACCTCAGCTTCGCGATCCCGAAGGGTGCGCGGATCGGACTGGTGGGTGGCACCGGTAGCGGCAAGAGCACCACGCTCGATTTGCTTATGGGGCTGCTCAAACCCACGCACGGTGAAATTCTGGTGGACGGGGCGCCAATCGACGGGACTCGCACACGCAGCTGGCAACGCACGCTCGCCCACGTGCCGCAAAGCATCTACCTGGCCGATGCAAGCATTGCCGAGAACATCGCCTTCGGCATTCCCACGGACGCGATCGATATGCAGCGGGTGCGCGAGGCGGCCCGCCGCGCCCAGATCGATGAGTTCATCGAGGGTCGCACCGGGGCCTACGCCGCACTGGTCGGGGAGCGCGGTGTGCGTCTGTCCGGCGGGCAACGTCAGCGGATCGGCATTGCTCGCGCGCTCTACAAGCGCGCCAGCGTTCTGGTGCTGGATGAGGCCACGAGCGCCCTCGACAACGCCACCGAACGCGCGGTCATGGACGCCATCGAGGGGTTGGATCGCGAGCTCACAATCCTGCTGATCGCCCATCGGCTGACGACAGTAAGAGGGTGCGACACCATCCTCGAGCTCGAGCGCGGACGGCTCGTGGCGCAGGGGCCCTATGAGCTCCTTCTCGAGTGCAGCCAGAGCTTCCGGCAGGTCGCGCAGTCGAGCCGATTTAAGTAACTCGCATCGCTTCGGATCATGTTCAACGACAAGTCCATACTGGTTACGGGCGGCACGGGATCCTTCGGCAAGCAATTCGTCCGGACGCTGCTCAGCAGCTACCGGCCGCGCAAGCTCATCGTCTATTCCCGAGATGAGCTCAAGCAGTTCGAGATGCAGCAGGACTTCCCGCAGGACTGCATGCGCTTCTTTCTCGGCGACGTGCGCGACGGCGAGCGGCTGATTCAGGCATTGAACGGGGTGGACTACGTGGTTCACGCCGCAGCGCTCAAGCAGGTACCGGCGGCCGAGTACAACCCGATGGAGTGCATCAAGACCAACATTCACGGCGCGCAAAACGTCATCCAGGCGGCGCTGGCGAACGAGGTCGAGAAGGTGATCGCGCTGTCGACCGACAAGGCCGCCAATCCCATCAATCTCTACGGCGCCACCAAGCTGGTATCGGACAAGCTGTTCGTGGCCGCCAACAACGTCGCCGGCGGGCACCGCACGCGCTTTGCGGTGGTGCGCTACGGCAACGTCGTCGGCTCGCGCGGCTCAGTGGTGCCTTTCTTCCGCAAGCAGATCGCCACCGGCTGCGATCATCTGCCGATTACCGATCCCGCGATGACGCGCTTCTGGATCACCGTGCAGCAGGGCGTGGAGTTCGTACTCAGGAGTTTCGCACGCATGCACGGCGGGGAGCTCTTCGTTCCCAAGATCCCATCGCTGAAAGTGGTGGACCTGGCCAAGGCGATGGCGCCGCATCTGCCGCAGCGCATCGTCGGCATCCGCCCCGGAGAGAAGCTGCACGAGGTCATGTGTCCCGCCGACGACTCGCACCGGACGCTCGAGTTCACCGACCACTACGTGATCAAGCCTACAATTCAGTTCTCGGAACCGGCGGAATTCACCGTCAATCGCCTCGGTGAGCACGGCGCTCTGGTGGAGCCCGGCTTCGAGTACCACTCGGGCAAGAACTCGCGCTTCCTGTCGGTGGCGGAGATTGTCGCGCTGAACAGGGTTGTGGACGGCGGATGATTCCCTACGGTCGGCAGACGATCAGCGATGAAGACGTGCGGGCCGTGGTCGAGGTGTTGCGATCGGATTTTCTCACGCAGGGTCCGGTGGTGCCGCGCTTCGAGCGCGCGATCGCCGACCACTGCGGTGTGGCGCATGCAGTCGCGGTGAACAGTGCCACCAGCGCTCTGCACATCGCCTGCCTGGCCCTCGGCGTGGGTCCCGGTGATCGCGTCTGGACCAGTCCCAACACGTTCGTAGCGAGCGCCAATTGCGCGCGCTTCTGTGGTGCGGCGGTTGATTTCGTCGATATAGACCCATCGACCTGCAACATGTCCACGCCGGCACTGGCCGCCAAGCTGGCGGCGGCAGCCGCGTGCGGCAGCCTGCCCAAGGTCGTCATTCCCGTGCATTTTGCCGGGTTGCCGTGCGACCTGGCGGACATTCACGCGCTGGCGCAGCGCTACGGCTTCCGCGTCATCGAAGATGCCTCGCATGCCATCGGTGCGCGCTACCGGGACAGTGTCATTGGTGACTGCCGCTTCAGCGATATCACGGTCTTCAGCTTTCATCCCGTCAAGATCATAACGACCGCTGAGGGAGGCATGGCGACCAGCCAGTCGGCGGCACTGGCGCGGACCATGCGGCTGCTGCGCACACATGGCGTCACCCGCGATGCGGCGGAGCTGCAGCGGTCCGATGAAGGCCCGTGGTACTACGAGCAGCAGTGTCTTGGCTTCAATTACCGCATGACAGAACTGCAGGGCGCGCTCGGGCTGTCGCAGCTGACGCAGCTGTCGCGCCGGATCGCTCGCCGCCATGAGTTGGCGGATGCCTATGACGCACAGCTGGCGCCGCTGCCGCTTATCCTGCCGCGCCGGCTTGCGGAGTCGCGCTCAGCCCTGCACCTGTACGTCGTGCAGCTCGATCCGCTGCGTACGCCGCTCAATCGCCGAGTGGTCTTCGAGCGCCTGCGTGCCGCCGGGATCGGCGTGGCCGTTCACTACATACCGGTACACACGCAGCCTGACTTCCAGACACTCGGCTTTCGCGCCGGAGACTTCCCCGCAAGCGAGAGCTATTACGCGCGCTGCCTGTCGCTGCCGATGTTCGCGGCCCTGACGGAGGTGGAGCAGGGGCGTGTCTGCGAAGCGCTGCGGAGAACGCTGACATGACGCTGCAGCAGGACGCGTTCGATGAGCCGACGAGCAAACTCGCACTCGGCACGGTGCAGTTCGGCCAGCGCTACGGCGTGGCCAATGCTGCGGGGAGGGTCACTCCCCAGACGGTCGCCGCCATCCTCGATCTGGCCGGCAGCGAGGGGATCGACACGCTCGATACGGCGGCCGCCTACGGCAACAGCGAGAGCTGCCTGGGTGACGTCGGTGTCTCATCGTGGCGGGTCATTACCAAGCTACCGGCGCTACCCGACGACACGAGCGACGTTGCCAGCTGGGTCGAGCTGCAGGTGCGTGGCTCCATGCGGCGCTTGCGCATCGCGCGGCTCGAGGGCTTGCTCCTGCACCGGCCCGCTGATCTGCTCGGACCGCACGGGGCACGCCTGCTGACAGCGCTGGCACTACTGAAGTCGCGGGACTGGATCGGCGCGGCAGGAATTTCCATCTACGATCCTGGCGAGCTGGACATGCTGTGGCCGCTGTGGCAACCGGAGATCCTGCAAGCCCCCTGCAGCGTGCTCGACCGGCGGCTCGTGCAGTCCGGTTGGCTGCCGAGGCTTAAGCGCCA
>DASYNV010000022.1:0-5124 GCA_036008365.1 Steroidobacteraceae bacterium
TGCGGGCTGCGCAGGGCCTGGTGCGACGCGGCTTCGTGCGTCGCCTGCCCAATAGTGCCGACGGCCGCTCTCATCGCCTGGCACTGACTCGTTCCGGCGCGCGCATGTATCGGGATATCGTGCCACTGGCGCTCGATCACGAGGCGCGGCTGCTGCACGGGTTCGAGAAGGCTGACATCATGCGGCTGGATCGGCTGCTGCGGCGGCTTGAAGCCACGGCTCAGGCAAGATTAAATTCCTTTAATATTCCGCACACCCCAGATTAATCGCCGCAACTGTAGGGTGTGCTCATGCCTATGCGAGACCGGGGCTTGCCACGCTGGTGGGTTATTTGCGTGGTCATGCTAGGCGTGACCGCCTGCAGTCTTGGTCCCTCCTATCGACGCCCCGAAGTTCCACTGCCGGCGGCCTGGAGCACGCCACCTGCCGATCTGCAGGCGGCGGAGCCCACGCGTGAGTGGTGGAAGGGCTTCGGCTCCGACCAACTCAACGACTACATCGCACGGGCGCAGAACGCCAACGATGACATCGGTGCGGCCATGGCACGGGTGCTCGAAGCCGATGCGCAGGCGCGCATCGCAGGCGCGGCGCTGCTGCCGAGCCTCACGGCCGACGCGGGCGCTACGCGTGAACGTGCGCCGCCGGCCGGCGGCGGCCCGTACAGCACTTTCAACCTGGTCGATGCCGGCCTGTCCGCCAGCTACCAGGTCGACTTCTGGGGCAGAAACCGCGACCTGCATCGGGCCGCGCTCGCGGCCGCGAAGGCCAGCCGCTTTGATCGTGAAACCGTGGTACTCACGGTGGTAACCAGTGTCGCGATGAGCTATTTCGAAGTGCTCGAATTCAACGACCGGCTGCAGGTCGCACAGCAGAATCTCGACAATGCGCAGACCATACTCAAGGACCTCGAATTCGAAGCCAGTGTCGGCACCGCGACCGCACTCGACGTGGCGCAGCAGGCCACGACCGTGGCAACGGTCGATGCATCGATTCCGCCACTCAGACAGCAGTTGCGGCAGAGCATCGATGCACTCGCGATTCTGACCGGACAGCCGCCCGAGCAACTCGAGTCCAGCGCCGGCAGTCTCGACGCCCTGACCCTACCGGCCGTTTCGGCGGGACTGCCGTCACAGTTGCTGGCGCGCCGCCCCGACGTTGCCGAAGCCGAGGCGCAGCTGGTCGAGGCAAACGCCAACATTGCGGCTGCGCGCGCCGCATTCTTTCCCAACGTCGATCTCACCGCGAGCGGCGGCTATGAGAGCGCGGCGCTCGGTACGTTGCTCTCGCCCGCGACGCGCGTGTTCACGCTGTCGGCTGGTGTGACCCAGACGATCTTCGATCATGGCGCGCTGGCGGGCCAGTACCAGTACAGCAACGCGCGCTACGCCGAGCTGTTGTCGGGCTATCACAAGACCGTCCTGACCGCGCTCGGCAATGTCGAGGACGCATTGATTGCGGCACAGCAGAGTGCCGATCAGGAGTTGCGCCAGCAGGATGCCGCCGACAAGGCGCGTCGCGCGTTCGAGTTCGCGCAGCTGCAGTTTCAGGCCGGCACGACCAACGTACTGACCATGCTGAATACCGAGACGGCGCTGTTCGCGGCCCAGGACGCGCTGGTACAGGGGAAATTCGCGCATACGCAGGCGTTGCTCAATCTCTATCAGGCGCTCGGCGGCGGCTGGCACCTATCGCAGGCGCAACCGGCGCGCCGGGAGCAGGTGCCGTGAATGGTCCGCGCCGCAATCTTGCGATCGCCGCGCTGGGCCTGGCCGGGCTCGTGGGCGCGGCCGCGTGGTTCACGCGCGAGCTGGCCACCGCGGCCGGTCCTCCGGCGGTGCCCAGTGGCGTGCCGGTCGAGACGGCGTTGGTCACGCGGGCCACGGTACCGGTCTATCTCGAAGGTCTCGGCAACGTCCAGGCCTTCTACACCGCCAACATCACCGCCCGCGTCGATGGTGAATTGCAGCGTGTCGCCTTCGTCGAGGGCCAGATGGTCCGGAAGGGGCAGCTGCTGGCGCAGATCGACCCGCGTCCGAATCAGGCGGCACTCGATCAGGCGGTCGCGACCGAGGCCAAGGACGGCGCGCAGCTCGACAGCGCCAAGAGCGATCTCGAGCGCTACCTCATGCTGGCGCCGCAGAATCTCGCCAGCAAGCAGACAGTGGATCAGCAGCGCGCGCTGGTCGCGCAGCTGCAGGCGCAGCTCAAGGTCGACCGCGCGATCATCGACAATGCCCGCACGCAGCTCGACTATACCAGCATCGTTTCGCCGATCGATGGCCGCACCGGCATCCGCAAGGTCGACCCCGGCAACAATGTGCATGCCAGCGATACGACCGGCATCGTCGTGGTCACCCAGATGCAGCCGATCACGATCGTCTTTACCTTGCCCGAAGACGACCTGTTGCCGGTCAGTCGCGCGCTCGGAGCCGGCGCGGTCCAGGTCACGGCGCTGTCGCGCGACAATCAGACCGAGCTCGACACCGGCACCTTGAGCCTGATCGACAACCAGATCGACCCCAGCACGGCGACCATGCGGCTGAAGGCCGTGTTTCCGAATCAGCACAGCACGCTCTGGCCGGGACAGTTCGTGAACGTCCGGTTGCTGGTGCAGCAGCAACAGGGTGTCATGACCGTGCCTTCGGCCGCCATCCAGCACGGTCCGGATGGGCTCTTTACCTACGTGGTCAGGAGCGACTCGACGGTCGAAGCGCGAGCGCTCAAGGCCGGGGTCGACAGCGAAGGCGTCGTGGTCGTGACCGATGGACTCAAGCTCGGCGAGCGCGTGGTCATCAATAACCAGTACCGGTTGCAGCCGGGTGCGCGCATTCGAGTGCTCAGCGCAGCGGAGCCGCCGATCGCCTCGCGCGCCGCGCCATGAGCATCTCGGAACCGTTCGTACGGCGTCCGATTGCGACGTCGCTGCTGATGGGCGGCATTCTGTTGATCGGCATCGTCGCCTGGCCGCTGTTGCCCGTGGCGCCGCTGCCGCAAGTGGACTTTCCGACCATCGTC
The DNA here is from genome assembly GCA_036008365.1 of Steroidobacteraceae bacterium. Lineage (GTDB taxonomy): Bacteria > Pseudomonadota > Gammaproteobacteria > Steroidobacterales > Steroidobacteraceae > FEN-1191. The sequence continues at coordinate 3,016 of DASYNV010000022.1, forward strand.
GTCAACACCAATCTGCCGGGGGCAAGTCCGGAGACCATGGCGACTTCCGTGGCGACGCCGTTGGAATTTCAGTTTGCCGAGATCCCGGGTCTGTCGCAGATGACCTCGACCAACATTCTCGGCAATACGCAGATCACGTTGCAGTTCGATCTGGACCGCAACATCGACGCGGCCGCCGAGGACGTGCAATCTGCGATCAATGCCGCCGGCGGCCAGTTACCGAAGACCCTGCCGCAGCCGCCCTTCTACCGCAAGGTCAATCCCGCCGACCAGGCCATCCTGATCCTGGCCGTGCACTCGGACGTGCTGCCGCTGACCGAAGTCGACGACTATGCCGAGAATGTCATTGCGCAACAGGTGTCGCAGATATCCGGCGTGGGGCAGGTGCAAATCGGCGGCCAGCAGAAGCGTTCGGTGCGGGTACAGGTCGATCCGGTCAAGATTGCCTCGCTCGGCATTCAGCTCGAAGACATCGCCAACGTGATCACCGCGGCCACGGTCGATGCACCGAAAGGATCGATCAACGGCACGCTGCGCAACTTCGCCATCTACGACAACGACCAGCTCGAGAAGGCCGCACCCTGGAACGATGTGGTGATCGCCTACAAGAACGGTGCACCGGTCAGGATCCGCGACATCGGCGTCGCCGTGGATGCGGCCGAGAACAACCAGCTCATGGGCTGGCAGAACGGCAAGCTCGGCATTCTGCTGCTCATCTACAAGCAGCCGGGCGCCAACGTCATCGCCACGCAGCAGCGTGTGATGGATCAGCTTCCCAAGGCGCTGCTGTCGGTACCGCCGTCCATCAAGGTCGACAGCGTGGCGGATCGCACCACCACCATCAAGGCCTCGGTGCGCGATGTCGAGTTCACACTGCTGCTGACCATCGCGCTGGTGGTGATGGTGATCTTCCTGTTCCTGCGCAACGCCTGGGCCACGATCATTCCCGGCATCACCGTGCCGTTGTCGCTGCTGGCGACCGCGGCCCTGATGCTGACGGTGCACTACAGCCTCGACAATCTGTCACTGATGGCACTGACCATCGCCGTCGGCTTCGTGGTCGATGACGCCATCGTCATGCTGGAGAACGTCTATCGCCACATCGAAGACGGGCTGTCGCCGTTGGAGGCCACGCTCAAGGGCGCGGGCGAGATCGGCTTTACGATCCTCTCGATCAGCATCTCGCTGGTGGCGGTGTTCATCCCGTTGCTGCTCATGGGCGGCATCGTCGGCAGATTGTTCCGCGAGTTCGCGATCACGCTGACGATGACCATCGCGGTGTCGGCGTTCGTGGCGTTGACACTGTCGCCGACCATGTGCGCGATCTTTCTGCGCGATGAAAAGCACGTGCAGCACGGGCGTGCCTACATGTTCATCGAGCGCGGGTTCGATCGGCTGCTGGAGGGCTATCGGCGCGGCCTCGATTTCGTGCTGCGGCATCAGCCAGCGACGCTGGCCACCTTCATCTGTACAGTGGCGCTCACGATCGTGCTTTATGTCGTGATTCCAAAGGGCTTCTTCCCACAGCAGGACACGGGCATCATCGTCGGCCTGTCGGATGCGCCGCAGGACATATCCTTCAGTGAGATGGTGCGCCGCCAGCATCTACTGACGGACATCATCGCGCGCGATCCGGATGTCGCCAGTTACGGCGCTTTCATCGGCGGCAACCGGCCGGTCAATACCGGTTTCCTGATCCTGGGACTCAAGCCGCGCGATCAGCGCAAGGCGAGTTCCGATCAGATCGTTACCCGGTTGCGCCGCCAGCTGTCGCAGGTTCCAGGAGCCACGGCGTTCCTGCAGTCTGCGCAGGACCTCAACGTCGGCGGCCGCACCACCCGCACCCAGTATCAGTACACGCTGACGGACGCCGACATCAACGAGCTCAACGCCTGGGCACCGAAGCTGCTGGCGCAGCTGCAGAAGCTGCCGCAGCTGCGCGATGCAGCCTCCGATCAGCAGACCGAGAGCACGATGGTGTCACTCTCGATCGATCGCAGCCAGGCCGCGCGCTTCGGCATCCAGCCGTCACTGATCGATCAGACACTCGACGATGCGTTTGGACAGCGCCAGGTCACGCAGTATTTCACACAGCTCAACAGCTACCAC
>DASYNV010000023.1:0-3316 GCA_036008365.1 Steroidobacteraceae bacterium
GAACTCGATCAGTGTCGAGAAGCCCGCGATGTAGCCGCCGACCGGTCCGAAGGCACGGTAACTGTAGGCATACGGTCCGCCTGCATGCGGGATCGCAGTGGTCAGTTCGGTGAAGCTGAAAATGAATGTCAGGTACATGACCGCGATGAACACGGTCGTGACCAGGAAACCCATCGTCCCGGCCTGCGCCCAGCCGTAGCTCCAGCCGAAGTATTCGCCGGAGATCACGAGTCCGACTGCGATCCCCCACAGATGCAGGCCACCCAGCGTCCTCTTGAGGCCGGCGGCGCTCTCAGTCACGGCGTTCATTGATGGCGCTGCGCGCGCGGGCGCACGGCCGCGTCCAGCCAGTTGCGGATTTCGAGCAGACGCAGCGTCTCCATCTGCATCGCCGGGCCCAAGCCGTGCCGCCACAGCAGCGGCGCATCCGCGGGATGCCTCTGCAGCGCGCGCAGCTCGGCCGCGAATGCCGCAAGCGCTGGCGCGTCGCGGAATATCCCCTCATCGATGAGCGTCTGGCCGTAGCGCTCGGCGACGGCGGCGATATCGAGGTAGTCGTACTCCGGGTGATATTGCACACCCCAGAAGGATCCGCGGCCATGATCAAAGCTCACGGCCTGCACGCCATAGTCATTGGCCGCCAGGATCTGCGTGCGCGCCGGCAGGGAGGCAACTTCGTCGCGGTGAACCGTGGGCGCCTCGAACACCACCGGCTTGCCGGCGAACAGGCGATGCTCCCGGCCGGCGTCGCTCAGCAGTATTCGTCGCGCAAATCCAAACTCGCGGCCGCGCGGATTGGCTCGCACCTCACCATTCGCGGCCGTCACCGCGACCTGTAGTCCCCAGCAGCTGCCGAAGAACGGCACGCCGGCCGCAAATACGGCCTGGGCGAGCTCGATCTGTCGTTGCACCGGAGCGCCGCCGTTGTAGATGTTGAGCGCGGATCCGGTCATCGTGACGCCGTCGTAGTCTGAAAGTGCCACGCCAGGCGGAACGCTACCGTCGCCGTCCGCTGCCGTGGCAATGTCGACTTGCAGCGCAGAGTCGATTCGGCGCAGCACGCGGGCATAGCCGTTGCCTGAGTCATACCCGAGCGCGGCGATTTGCCGCGCCCGGATCTCGCGCACGTTACCGTCGATGACCAGGATTCGAGCGGCGGTCACGCGGCGCGGACCACGGCATCGAGATTCCCATCCACCGCTGAACGGAAGATGCGCTCCAGCGAGGCAGCATCGACTGGAATCGGATTGCCTCCCGCCGATGGATCGATTGCCGCTTCCTGTCCGATGATCTCGGCCTTGTCCATGCTGACCCCGATCTCGGCCAGCGTATGCGGAATGCCGAGCTCGCGCCGCATCTGCAGCACGCTTGCGAACAGACCGTCGAAACCGCGCTTCGGCAGATCGAGCACACGCGCGATGATGTCGGCCTTATCGGCGATCGCGGTTCGATTGAATGCCATGACGTAGGGCAGGATCACCGCGTTGGTCAGACCGTGATGCGTGTTGAACCACGAACCGACCGGGTGCGCAATGGCATGCACCCCGCCGAGACCCTTCTGAAAGGCTGTAGCACCCATCGATGCGGCGGCCAGCATCTGCGCGCGCGCCTCGATATCCCTGCCATCGGCGCACGCACGCGGCAGATAGCGATGAATGAGCCGCATGCCCTCGAGCGCAATGCCGTCCGCGAGCGGATGAAAGCCCGGCGCGCAGAACGCCTCGAAACAGTGAACGAACGCGTCGAAACCGGTGGCTGCGGTCACGCCGCGCGGCAGCCCGACCGTCAGCTCCGGATCGGAGATGACGATGCGCGGCATCATCTGCGGGTGGAAGATGATCTTCTTCTGATGCGTCTCTTCATTGAGGATCACGCCGGCGCGACCGACTTCCGAGCCGGTGCCCGCCGTCGTCGGGACGGCGACGACCGGCGCAATGCCGTCCGGGTCGGCCCGTGTCCACCAGTCGCCGATGTCCTCAAAATCCCACAGCGGGCGCGCTTGTCCGGACATGAACGCGACCACCTTGCCTACATCGAGCGCCGAGCCGCCGCCGAAGGCGACGACGCCGTCGTGACTCCCGGCGCGGTACGCGCGTAAGCCCGCCTCGACGTGGCTGTTGGCCGGATTGCCGCGCACTGCGCCGAACAGTGCCGCATTGCCGAGCGTGGCCAGAGCACTGCTGACCATGGCGGTGCCGATCAATCCTTCATCGGTGACGAGCAGCGGCCGCCTGATGCCAGCGCGCGCGCACGCGGCGGGCAGCTCGGCGATCCGGCCCGGCCCGGCCCAAATGGTGGTCGGATAATTCCAGTTGCCGCGCAGTGCCGTGTTCATGTCGTTACCCTGAAGTGATAGGACTTGGGTCGCGTGAGCTGTTCGAATCCGAGACGCGACAAGGTGCAGCCGCGCCCGGAATTCTTGACACCGGTCCAGGCCAGAGCGGGATCGAGATAGTCGCAACGGTTCAGGAACACGGTGCCGGTCTCGAGCGCATCACCGAGCGCTTCGGCGCGTTCGACATCACTCGAGTAGATCGCGGCCGTCAGTCCGAATGGACTGTCGTTCATGAGACGCACGGCCTGATCGTCGGAATCGACCTTCATGATCGCGACCGCGGGACCGAAGGTCTCCTCCCGCATGATCGGCATCGAGTGATCGACGCCCACCAGCACCTGCGGCGCGAGGTACGGCGACCCGAGAGCGGACGCGGCGAACGAGGTCTCGTCGATCAACTGCCTCGCTCCGCGCTCGACCGCATCGCACACCTGCGCGCGAACCGTCTCGGCGGCGGAGGTTCGAACCACCGGTCCCAGGGTCGTCTCCGGATCGAGCGGCGAGCCCAGCCGATATTGCTTCGTCAGCTCCACCACGCCGGCGACGAACTCCTCGTAGCGTGCCGCTGCAACATAGATGCGCTTGATGCCACAGCAGGATTGACCGGCATTGAAAAACGCGCCGTCGGTCAGTGAGTCGACGGCGTGCGCAAGATTGGCGTCGGCGCGCACGTAGGCCGGATCCTTGCCGCCGAGTTCAAGACCGGCGGTCGCAAATCCGGCGGCAGTGGCAGCCACCACGGCCCGTCCGCCTGCCACTGAACCGGTGAAACAAACGTTCGCGACCCGCGGGTCGCTCATCAGGCGCGAAGTATCGGCGTGCGAGAGGTGCAGGTATTGGAACACGCCGGACGGCAGGCCCGCGCTGGCGAATGCCTCGAAGAGTCGCTCGGCGCAGAGCGGCGTCTGGTGGGAATGTTTGAGCAGCACTGCATTACCGGCAATCAGCGCGGGCAGCACGGCATTGACCGCCGTCAGATAA
>DASYNV010000024.1:0-1604 GCA_036008365.1 Steroidobacteraceae bacterium
CCTTTGATCCTAGCCGCGGCCCGCGACAAGGGCCGCGACGACGCGGCCTACCAATCGCTGCTCGACGTGGCAGGTACCCTCGAAGCGGACGTGGACTACCAGCTGATCGGCGCCCTGCAAATTCCCGAGCTGACCGAGACCGGGCGCGAGCGCCTCAATGATATCGGTCAGCAAATGGGGGTTGCGAATTCGGACGGCGCGGGTGCGGGCGATGAGAAGCCGGGATCGGCGCTGGCGTTCTGGCAAGTGCCCTGGGTGCGCGATCACTATATCGTCCAGGCGCTGCGGGCGCTGCATGTGCTGCAGCGTGATCATCACTACGTCATTCAAGAGGGCAAGGTGGTCATCGTCGATGAGTTTACGGGGCGCTTGCTGCCGGATCGCAGCTGGGAGCAGGGTCTGCACCAGTTGATCGAGGTCAAGGAGAGCGTTGCCGTCACCGGCGTGAACCGCACGCTGGCGCGATTGACCTACCAATCGTTTTTCGCGCGCTATCTGCGCCTGTCCGGCATGAGCGGCACCTTGAGAGAGGTGGCACGGGAGACCGCCGCGGTCTATCGGGTGCGCACCGAACGCGTCGAGCCGAACAAGCCCATGCGACGAACCCAGTGGCCGACCCTGCTGCTGGCAAGCCGGCAAGCAAAGCATCGGGCGGTGGTCGAGGAGGTGTTGCGATGTCTCAAGCGCGGCCAGCCGGTTCTGGTGGGCACACGCTCCGTGCAGGCCTCGCAATTCGTCAGCGAAGCGCTGCGGGCCGCCGGCATTGCGCATCGCGTCCTCAATGCCTTGCAGAACGCCGACGAGGCGGAGCTGATCGCTCGTGCCGGCACACCGCGTGCGGTAACCGTCGCGACGAACATGGCGGGGCGCGGCACCGACATTCCGCTCGACCCCGCGTTAGTCGAGCGCGGCGGCTTGCATGTGGTGCGGACCGAATGGCACGAATCGTCGCGCATCGATCGGCAGCTGTTCGGCCGCTGTGCTCGGCAGGGCGATCCGGGTTCCTGCCGAGCTATCGTTTCTCTGGAAGACGAGATCATCCAGCGCCACGCCCCGGGGGTGGCCGGTTGGGTCGCGCGGCGCTGGGCGACTGATACTCCACCGCAATGGGCGGTGCGGCTGCTGCGCAATCGGGTGCAGGCCATGGCTGAGCGGGTCAATGCCGCGCAGCGCCGTGCTACGATGCAACACGACCGTCTGATGCAGACTCAGCTCGCTTTTTCTGGAATTGCGGAATGATGCAATATCGCAGGCCGCAGGGTTGGCGCAGCCATCACCATGCCGGGCGTTGTAAGCGCGCCGCGGTGTTGGCGCCCCTCGTGCTGTGCGGTTATGCGGCGCACAGCGCCGACAAACCGGCGGCGGCGGCCGGCGCCGCTCCCCACGATGGCCCGTTCGACTGCCTCATCGAACCCTATCGGACCGTGGAAATTCGCAGCCCGGTCACCGGCGTGATCGAGCAGCTCTTTGTTGCGCGCGGCAGCATGGTGAAGCAGGGCGCGCCGCTGGTGAAGCTCGATTCCACGGTCGAGAGTGCCGCGGCGGAGCTGGCGCGGTTCAAGTCGCAGATGAACGGTGCGCTGCAGTCCGCGGAAAGCCGCGTG
>DASYNV010000025.1:0-4217 GCA_036008365.1 Steroidobacteraceae bacterium
GCCGATCGCCTTGAGCGCATGCGCGACCGAGAGATGCAGATCCTCCGTGCGTGGCGCCCCCACGAGCAGCTCGCGAAACAACGGAATGGCCTTTTCGTGTTCGCCGACGCCGACGCAGGCGGTCGCGAAGAGCGTGCGGTACTGGCGATTATCCGGTTCGACCTGCAACAGCCTCTCGAGTTGTTCGCGCGCCTGGCTATATTTGTGGCGCTCTACCAGCACCAGCGCATAGTCGTGGCGCGCGGCGCGGTAGTCGGGCGCCAGCGTGAGCACGGCCTCGAGCAGCAGCTCCGCGTCATCGAGAACGTCGCGCGCGATGCCGATCTTCGCCAGCAGGCGCATGGCTTCGACATGGTTGCCATGCTGCAGCAGATAAGCGCGAACGATGTTCTCCGCGGGCACTAGCTCCCCGTCGGAAAACAGGCTCGTGGCCAGCACGACCTCGGGCGGCAGATGCTTGAGCGTCGCGACATGTTGCGCTGCTGTGGTGGCGTTCTGCACGTCACCCGTCATGCGATACAGCTTCTCGAGCATGCTCCAGCTCGCGGGCAGCGCCGGATTGATGTTCACACCACGCAGGAAGGCGTCGATCGCCCTCGGTGCGTCCTTGAGCACCACATGGCAATGGCCGCGCTCCTGGTAGAGTCGGCTGAACCCTGGATGTAACTGCTCGAGGCGCTCGAGCGTGGCCAGCGCCTCGGGAATCCGGATCAGATGGCGCTGGTTCAACGCCAGCAGATAGAGGACATCGCAATTTTGGGGCACCTGGGCCGCGAGCGCTTCGGCCGCGGCGAGCGCCTCCACGTGCCGCCGGTTGTTCGCGAGCTCGCGAATGCGCCGCACTTCGAGTTCGATCGGAGAAGGCTGCGGCGGGGCGGTCGGCGGTGCAGCGGCGGTCGAATGCATGTGGATCCGGGAAATAAAGAAGGCGGCATTGCTGCCCGCCTTCGATATTACGGCATCCGATCGGCTGCTAGAACTTGCAGCCGAAATCGACGCCGATGACTCGTGGGCGCAAGCGATAGTAGACTCGACGCCCATGCCCGACTGGCCGCCGGTGACACACGCGCTGCTTTGGCTCGGCGCCGGAGTGCTGATCGTTGCGGGTTTCATCGGCACGGTCCTGCCGGGATTGCCCGGCGTGCTGATCATCTACGCCGGCATGTGGCTCGGCGCCTGGATCGATCACTTCACGCGCGTCGGCTGGCCGACCCTGCTGATCCTCGGGGTGTTGACGGCGCTGGCGCTGGTGGCCGATCTGATCGCGAGCCTGCTCGGGGCGAAGCGTGTCGGCGCCAGCCGGCAGGCCCTGATCGGCAGCGTGCTCGGGGGCCTGGCCGGTCCGCTGCTCGGATTCGGACTTGTAGGGCTGCTGTTCGGACCGTTCGTCGGCGCCGTGATCGGCGAACTGATCGCGCGACGGCCGATGATCGCCGCGGCCCGGGTCGGCTTCGGCACCTGGCTCGGGCTCCTGGCCGGAACGCTGGTGAAGATCGCCCTGGCGGTGAGCATGCTGGGCATCTTCGTGACGGCCTGCCTGCTATGACAGGAAGTCCTCGCCGACCGGCTTGTGCTCGAGGATCTCCTCGCGCGTCAGACCCTGAATCTCGTGCGGAAAGACCAACCAATCCCGCGCCGTATGCACGTAGTAGTCGGGCAGCAGCGGGCTGCGATTGCGGTCGGGCTTGTAATAGACCGTTGCGATGCGTATGTCCTCCGGCAAATTGCGCCGGCAGCGGCGCTTGAGCGCCTCGATCACCGCCTTGAGGCTGCGGCCCGAGTCGAACACGTCGTCTACCAGCAGCAATTTGTCCTCGGCAGAGAGCCGCGAAACCAAATAGTCCACCGCGTGCACGCGTACGGTCTTGCTCGGCTGATCGTTGCCGACGTAGTACGAAGTACGGATGGCGATGTGATCGGTATGGACGCCGTGGTACTCGAGCACTTCCTGCACGGCAATGCCGATCGGCGCACCGCCGCGCCACATCGCCACCAGAAAAGTCGGCCTGAAGCCGCTGCCGACGATGCGGCGTGCGAGCTCCATCGAATCCCGCAGCAGCGAATCGGCCGAAATGAACACCTTCTGCATGGCGCAGGCGCGCGCGTCGCTAGGACAGCCGGCTTCGAAGCCATTGTCCGAAATCGTCGATTTCCGCGCCGCAGACTTCGTGCGCCATGTCGTATTCCCTCCATTGCACCGCATAACCCAGCCGGATCAGCACGTCGCGCGAGTAACGGCCGACCTGGATGGTCAGCATCGGATCGTTGCGCCCGTGGCACATCAGGATCGGAACCTGCCGATTGGCTTCGCTGGCTTCGGCCGCCAGCCGATCGCGCAGGGGCAGGTAGCTCGAGAGGGCCAGGATGCCCGCCAGGCTCGCGGGAAAACGCGTACCGACGTACAGCGCCATGGCGCCCCCCTGTGAGAATCCCGCCAGCACAATGCGATCGGCCGCAATGCCCTGTTCGACCTCGCGCCGTATGAGACTGCCCACGCGCGCGGCGGACTCTTCGATGCCGGCGGCATCTTCGACCGCGCCGCCCGAGAGTTGCCGGATGTCGTACCAGGCGCGCATGCGAAAGCCCTGATTCAAAGTCACGGCACGAACCGGCGCGTGTGGAAAAATGAATCGCACACCCATTTCCGTCGGCAATCCCAATTGCGGCACGATCGGCACGAAGTCCTGGCCACTCGCGCCCAGGCCGTGCATCCAGATCACGCTGGCCGCCGGTGCGGCGGCCGATGGTGTCAGCAGCACGGCCTCATCGTCTTCACGCAGGCGGTAGGTCATACGCGCATAATAGAACACCCATGTCCGCCGCACGCCACCGGCTCTGCCTCCTGATTGGGCTGCTGTCCGCATTGCCGTCGCTGGCAACCGAGCCGTTTTCGTTCGACACCGCGCCAGGACGCCTGCCAAAGGACGTGGTGCCGCTCGATTACACGGTCAGTATCGTCCCGGACGTGGCGTCGATGTCGTTCGCGGGCTCCGAGTCGGTGAATCTCGAGTTCCGCGACAGTACCGCGATCATCCGCCTCAACTCGCTGAACGAATCGCTGCACGATGTGCGCCTAGACGGCCAGCCCGTGCAGCAGGTGGTCACGGACGACGCCGGGCAAATGACGACGCTGACGCTGCTGAGTGCGGCCTCACCGGGCCAGCACACGCTGAGCTTCGCCTACACCGGACGGCTCGAGACGCTCGGTCGCGGGCTGTTCGTGCAGCCCTACGTCGGGCCGCACGGTCACCAGGCGCTGATCCTCTCGACCAAGATGGAGTCCACCGATGCGCGGCGGATGTTTCCATGCTGGGACGAACCGGCATTCCGCTCCACGTTCGAACTGACCGTCACGGTGCCGGCTGCCTGGGCGGTGATCTCGAACATGCCGATCGCGCACCGGCATACGCAAGGGCGGCTCGCGACCACGACATTTGCTCGCTCGCCGAAGATGCCGTCGTATTTGATCGAGTTCACGGCCGGCGACCTGGCGTCGATTGCGGCCGCAAGCGACGGCGTGCCATTGGGCGTCTGGGCGGTACGCGGTCGCGAACATGACGGGGGAACGGCGCTGCGTAATGCGCAGACGATACTCGCGGACTACGACGAGTACTTTGGCTACCGGTTTCCGCTGCCGAAACTCGACTCGATTGCCGTCCCCGGCGGCTTCGCGGGTGCCATGGAGAATTGGGGCGCGATCACTTACAACGATCAGCTGCTGCTCGTGAGCCCATCGAGCACCATGGCAACGCGCCAGACCGCATTCAACGTGCAGGCGCACGAGATGGCGCACCAGTGGAACGGCGATCTGGTAACCATGGGATGGTGGGACGACATTTGGCTCAACGAAAGCTTTGCGTCCTGGATGGCATCCAAGGAGACCGCGCGCCGCAATCCGGACTGGCACTGGTTGGAAGGCAAGGATATCGACAAGGAAGATGCGATGAGTGCCGATGCGCTCAGCGCCTCGCATGCCATCCAGCAGCACGTGACGGATGAATTGCAGGCCACCGCGGTCTTCGACCCGCAGATCACCTATCGCAAGGGACAGGCCATTCTGCGCATGTTCGAGGCTTACCTCGGGCCCGATGTGTTCCGCAGCGGCATCCGCAGCTACCTGCGCGAGCACGCATTCTCGAACGCAAGCACCGCCGATCTCTGGGACGCACTCAGCGTGGCCAGCGGCACCGACATGCGCGCCAACCTGGCCAGCTGGA
>DASYNV010000026.1:0-5019 GCA_036008365.1 Steroidobacteraceae bacterium
CGAGCGCAACTGCGGCAGATGATCCGCCTCGAGACCCGCCGCGTGATGCGGATGTACACCGGCAGTGGCGAACAGCGTCGGCGAATGTGCCCGCGCCAGCCGCACGGCCGCGGCACTGCTCGCGAGATCGGCGCCGGTCACGATCATCTGAGTCACGCCGGCGTTGCGCGCACGCTCGATCACCGCGTCGCGGTCGTCCTTGAAACTGTCGTGGGTCAGGTTGACGCCGATATCGGTCCAATGCATGCGGCTTCTCTCTTGTGATGCGGCGATGCCTGATATGATGCACGCGGCACGATCACCGGAACTTTCGCCGCACGCCATTGACCGACGCGGAGCAGAAGTCGCAACAATTATCGCTCTGGGACCCCGAACTCAGCGAGCATAGCTGGTCGGTGCGCCAGAGCGCGCGTGCGCGCCGCCTGAGCGTGCGCGTGTTCCGTCACGGCGCGGTCGAGATCGTCGTGCCGCCACGCACCTCGGCGCAGCGGGTCAGTGCGTTCGTGAGCGAGCATCGGGAGTGGATCGAGCGGCAACGCCGGCGTTCGACGCCGGTGTCGCACTGGCCGTTGCCGCCCGCGACCCTGGAGCTGTCGGCGCTCGGGGAGCGCTGGCACTGCGTCGTCGGTGGTAGCGGCGTGCGCGCGCGCGTGCGCGAGCTCGCAGACCGGCGCCAGCTGCTGCTGGCGGGTCGGCTCGATGAGCTCGGGCCGCTGCGGCATGCACTGATCGGCTGGCTGGCGCAGCATGCCCATCATCGTTTCGATGCGCCGCTGCGCGCGCTGGGAGCGCAGATGGGCGTCGAGCCGGGTCGGCTGCAGGTGCGCTGTCAGCGCACGCGCTGGGGCAGCTGCTCGCGCAGCGGCACCATCAGCCTCAATGTCTGCCTGTTGTTTCAGACGCCCGAGGTGCTGCGTTACCTCATGATCCACGAGCTCGCGCACCTGCGGCACATGAACCACTCGGTGCGCTTCTGGGCCGATGTCGCGCGGCACGAGCCCGGCTGGAAGGCGCTGGATCGCGAGCTGCTGCGGGGCTGGCGCCGCGTTCCGTCCTGGATGTTCAGATGAACGGCGCGGCTTCCGAGCCGCCTGCGGCAGCAGCATCGGCCGGCGCGGATCCTGCCACGCAGGTCGATCTGTCCGATGAGGGCGTGCACTGGGATCTGGGCACTTCACTCTCGTACAGCGATTACCTGCGGCTCGACCTGCTGCTCGACGCGCAGCGGCCGCTCTCGGGCGAGCACGATGAAGTGCTCTTCATCATCGTGCACCAGGTGTCGGAGCTCTGGATGCGGCTGATGCTGCACGAGCTGCACGGCGTCATCGAGTGCGTGCGCCGCGATCAGCTCGATCCATCGTTCAAGATGCTCGAGCGCGTCGGTCGCGTACAGGCGCAGCTGTTGGCGGTGTGGGAGGTGCTCTCGAGCATGACGCCGGCGGACTACTCCTCGTTTCGCAACCTGCTCGGGCGCTCATCGGGTTTTCAATCGCTGCAGTATCGCGTGCTCGAGTTCACGCTCGGCAACAAGAATGTCGAGATGGTCGAGGTGCATCGGCGCAACGACACCGACTATCAGCTGCTGCGGCGCGCGCTGGCTGCCCCGAGCCTGTACGACGAGGTGCTGCGCTTGCTGTCGCAGCGCGGCTACGGTGTGCCGGCGGCGGCTCTGGCGCGCGACTTTACCCAACCCTACATGCCCTCGAAGCAGGTAACGGCGGCGTGGCTCGCCGTCTACCACAACGCCGAAAAGGATTGGGATCTGTACGAGCTCGCTGAGCGGCTGGTCGATCTCGATTACCGCTTCCAGCTCTGGCGCTTCGCGCACATGAAGACCGTGGAGCGCATCATCGGCTACAAGCCAGGCACGGGCGGCACCGCGGGTGTGAGCTACCTTGCCAAGGCGCTGCGCCTCAGGCTCTTTCCGGAGCTCTGGGAGGTTCGGACCTCGATGTAGCATGGGCGGGTCGGCCCCGCGCGTGCCACAGCCGGAATCCCAGCAGCAGCGCCAGAATCGCGGCGTAGATCAGCGGCTCGCGATACTCGTGCTTGAGCATCTTCCAGTAGTGCAGCACTGCGAGCGCAGCCACCACGTAGATGAGTCGGTGCAGCCGCTGCCAGAGTCGCCCCAGTCGTCGCCTCATGCGATCGGTCGAGGTCGCGGCCAGCGGCACCAGCAGCAGCAGCGCGGTGAATCCCATCGTGATGAATGGCCGCTTGACGATGTCCTTGCCGATTTCCCGCCAGTCAAAGGACTGGTAGGGCCCCAGGTAGACCAGGAAGTGCAGCAGGGCGTAGCTGAAGGCGAGCAGGCCGAGCATGCGCCGCAGCCGCAGCAACTGCGCGTTGCCGCTGAGCCGGCGCAGCGGCGTCACCAGCAGCGTGATGAACAGCAGGTTCAGTGCGGTCTTGGCGAGTCGGTCGAGCACGAAGCGCACGGGGTCGGCGCCGAGATCGAAGCCGGGGACGGCCACTCCGCCGCCGGCCAGGATGCCACCGATGCAGCCGCCGAGCGGCACGAGGCAGGCGGTGAACAGCAGCGGCTTGTAGAGGTAGCGGTATCGTCGCTCGAGGCTTGAGGGAACGGGCACTCGGGGCCTGGCGCACAGCGCCTCAGTAGTAACGGTGCAGATTCATGCCCTGGTAGAGGCTCGCGACCTCATCGGCATAGCCATTGAACAGGAGCGTCTTCTGTCGCGAGGCAAAGAAACCGCGGCCGATGCGCCGTTCGGTGGCCTGGCTCCAGCGTGGATGATCGACCTCCGGGTTGACGTTGCCGTAGAAGCCGTACTCGCCCGGAGCGGCCGTATTCCAGGTATTGCTGGGCTGGCCCGAGGTGAAGCGGATCCTGACGATCGACTTGCCGTTCTTGAAGCCGTACTTCCATGGCGCCATCGTGCGCAGCGGCGCGCCATCCTGATTCGGCAGCTCGCGACCGTACAATCCGACCACCATGATGGCGAGCGGATGCATCGCTTCGTCGATGCGCAGGCCCTCGACATAGGGCCATGGCAGCACATCGGAGCGCAGGCCCGGCATCTGCTTTAAATCGGCCAGCGAGGTGAATTCCACGAACTTGGCCCGCGAGGTCGGATTGAAGCGCTTGAGCAGATCGCCGAGCGGAAAGCCGATCCAGGGGACCACCATCGACCAGGCTTCGACGCAACGCAGGCGATAGATGCGCTCCTCGAGCGCATGTGGCCTGAGAATGTCCTCGAGCGTGAATGTGCCGGTCTTCTCGGCCTCACCGGCAATCGTAACGCTCCAGGGCCGCGTCCGCAGCGCCGTCGCATAACGTGACGGGTCGGTCTTGTCGGTGCCGAATTCGTAGAAATTGTTGTAATGCGTTATCTGCTCGTAGCTGTTGGGCGGCTCCGACACCGAGTAGCGCGCGTTGCGCTGATATTGGAGAGCCGCCGCCGGTGCGGCTTCCTCGACCGCGTGGGCGATCGGCACCGCGCCGAGCGCGCCGCCGGCCAGCGCGCCGGCGAGCAGCGAGCGGCGATTCAGGTAAACCGACTCCGGCGTGATGTCCGAGGGGCGCACACTTGACGGGCGTCTGATCAGCATCGCAACTCGCTCAGGCGCTGCCGCGCTGCGACCAGTGCAGCGCCTGAATGCCCGGACTCGACTGCAGCAGTCTTGCCGGACCGTTGATGAGGTATCCCTGCTGCGCCAAGCGCATGTGGGGCAAGTCCGAGCGGCTGTTGCCGTAGGCATAGACCTGGGATGGGCGCTCGCGCGCAATCAGCGCCTGCAGGCAGCGGCGCTTCTCTTCGCCACGACAATTGGCTGTGGCAAGTCTGCCGTCGAGCCGCCCGTCGGCGCGCCAACGCAGCTGGCTGCAGATCGTCTGCCCGAAGCCGAGTGCGCGACCGATCGAGGGCACGTAGAGATCGACGCTGGCGGACATGAGCACGAGTGTATCGCCTCGGAGGCGGTGCATGGCAATGGCGTGCAGCGCCTCGGCGAACACACCCTGTTGCAGCAGTCGCGCTACGAATCGCTCCGCGCAGCGCTCCAGGTAAGCGCGCGTCAGGCCGCCGAGCGTGGCACGGATCAGGCCACCCTTGAAGCGGCCGCGGTCGCGGTGGAGCACAAATCCGAGCGTCAGCGGGACGATCGACAGCAGCAGCGGCAGCCGCCAGGGGCGGCGCCTGAGGCAGCTCCACACGAACGGCACGAGCGTGTCGCGGCGCGTGATGGTGCCGTCGAGATCGAACACCGCGAGCGCGCCGGCGGCAGCAGCCTCATGCGGCACGGCTCTGGCCCGCCAACTGGCGCAGGACGTAGTGCAGGATGCCGCCGTGCCGGAAGTATTCGCGCTCCTTGGGTGTATCGATGCGCACGCGCACCCCGAAGCGGATCGGCCGGCCGGTCGCCGGCGTCGCGACGACGCGCGCCGTGGAAGCGCCGGTGTCGTTGAATCCGGCAATCTCGTAGCGTTCCTGACCGGTGAGTCCGAGCGCGACGGCGCTGTCGCCGTCGTTGAACTGCAGCGGCAGCACGCCCATGCCGATCAGATTGGAGCGATGAATGCGCTCGAAGCTCTCGGCGATGACGGCGCGCACGCCGAGCAGCATCGTGCCCTTGGCGGCCCAGTCGCGCGAGGAGCCGGTGCCGTATTCCTTGCCGGCAATGATGATCAGCGGCGTGCCATCGGTCTTGTAGCGCATGGCCGCGTCGTAGATGCTCATCTGCTCGGCCGTAGGCAGGTAGCTCGTGATGCCGCCCTCGGTGCCCGGCAGCAGCAGGTTGCGCAGGCGGATGTTGGCGAACGTGCCGCGCACCATGACCTCATGGTTACCGCGCCGCGCGCCGTACTGATTGAAATCCACCGGCTGCACACCCTGTTCCATGAGGTAACGGGCCGCCGGACTCTGTCGCGCGATGTTGCCGGCCGGTGAGATGTGATCCGTAGTTACCGAATCGCCGAGCACGGCGAGCACTCGGGCGTCGCGAATGGCGGGCACCGGGCGCGGTTCGGTCGTCATGTTCTCGAAGTAGGGTGGATTCTTG
>DASYNV010000027.1:0-2772 GCA_036008365.1 Steroidobacteraceae bacterium
ACAACACGACTCGGAGCTCGAGCTGCTGGCAGCCCCTTCCGGCCACGGATTGTCGCAAATGGTGTTGCGTACCGACGTCGCAGGTATGCCACTCGAATGGGTCGACTATCGAGAGGCCGCACGCCTCTACCACCAGGACCAGGTCGCCTACACCTGCGGCTCGCTGCTGCATCGGCTCTATGGGGGAGTGAACGCGCGCAGTGGGTTTCGCACGGTGCTCGAGGTCAGCTCGATCGTCGCCACGTTGGGCCACACCGGCAATCCCGGTAATACGCGACACGATTACATACCGCCGCTGAACAACGAAACCCTGTTCCGGCGCGATGCGTATCTGTGCATGTACTGCGCGCAGCGCTTTCCCAGCCGCGAACTGTCGCGCGATCACGTGCGCCCGTTCAGTCAGGGCGGCAAGGACGTCTGGACCAACGTGGTCGCGGCCTGCCGCCGCTGCAACAATGAGAAGGCCTGGCGCACGCCCGAGCAGGCCAAGATGCAGTTGATCGCGGTGCCGTTCACGCCGACCTATGCGGAATACATCTTCCTCAAGGGCCGGCGGGTGCTCGCCGATCAGATGGAATACCTGCTGGCGCATTTTCCGCGCAGCAGCCCGTTGCACGACCGCCTGGCACGCTGGCGCGCCTGATGTTCAGAAACGCCGCCAAGTGACGGCCATCAGCGCCGTCGCTCCGCGCGTCTATTTGATCGATGCCTCGGTCTACATATTCCGCGCCTGGTATTCGCTGCCGCCGGATCTGGTCGACGCCGAGGGACAGCCGACCCATGCGCTGTATGGATTCGCGCGATTCATCAGCGATCTGCTGGAGCGCCGGCAACCGAACTATGTCGCCGTGGCCTTCGATACCAGCCACGGCCGCTGCTTTCGCAATGCGCTTTACCCTGCCTACAAGGCCAATCGCGAGCCGGCGCCGCTCGAGCTGGTGCGCCAGTTCGAGCTCTGCCGCGAGTACTGCCGGCACCTCGGCGTGGCGGAGTTCGCCGACGACCGGTACGAGGCCGACGATCTGATCGGGACACTGGCCGCACTCTGCCGCGCTGAAGGGCTGCCGGTCACGGTGGTGTCGCGCGACAAGGATCTGGCGCAGCTGATCGGCCCTGAGGACGTGTTCTGGGACTACAGCGATGCCGCCGAGTACCGCTACGAGCAGATTGCTGCGCGTTTCGGCGTGCGCCCGGAGCGCATGGCCGATTACCTCGCGCTACGGGGTGACAGCATCGACAATGTCCCGGGTGTTCCCGGCGTCGGAGCTAAGACCGCGGCGCTGCTGATGAATCATTGTGAGTCGCTGGAGGCGCTGTTCGCGCAGCTCGATGCCATTGCGCGCCTGCCGCTGCGCGGAGCGGCCTCGCTGCCGGCCCGACTGCTCGAGCATCGCGCGGCGGCCTATCTGGCGCGTTCGCTGACTCGCATCGTTTGCGACGTGCCGATGAGTGCCCGGCATGTCGATCTGCAACGCCGCACGCCGGACCTGCAGCTGATCCGGGAATTCTGCGACACGCAGGGCTTCGGCACTCTGCTGCGCCGTCAGGCCGAGCGACTCAGCCTGACGGCCCGCAACGACACCGCGTGATCAGGCCTTTTTGACGTAGACCTGGCACCAGCCGTTGGCATTGACCCCCTTGCCCGCGAAGATGCTGCAGGGACCCCAGGCATCGCCGGCCTTACCCTGGTACTGCATGCAGTTGCTGCACACCGAGCCGGGCTTGAACATCGGGAATGCCTTGGCGTCAACGCCCTTGGCCTCATTGGTGTAGCCGAGCGCCTTGGCGGTCGGATCGGTCGGATCAAGATGCGGCAGGTCGGCCGCATGCGCGGTCTGGACGGATCGTACGGCGGCGGCTGCGCCCATCAGCAGCATGACCTGTTTCAATGCGTCGCGACGTGAGACGGACTGAGTCATCGTGTATCCCCTTGGCCTGAGCGGAAGTGGCATTCGGTGTGCGATTCTAGCGCGCAATCATGCTCGCGGCATGAGGTTGTAGGGTCGGGCATTGAGGTATCCTTTGGCCGCAAAAGGACCGGCTTTTGCGGGCTCGGGGCGGTTGCGAATGAGTCCTATTCAGTGACGGGGTGGCAGTGAAAGCGCGGGAAAAAAATACCAAGGACATCGAGTCGGTGCTGCGCGAGAAGCGCGCCGGCGTATCGAAGCCACGCAGCGATAAAACCATCGCCCGGGGGGCTGCGACAAACAGGACCGTGACCAAGCAAGCCGCTGCAAGGAACTCGGTATCGGCGCGCAAGACCGCGAAATCGAAGCGCAGTACGCGCACGCGGCATCGCGGACGTCGTTCGGCGCGGTGAGCAGCGCTCGCCGCATCGGCTCGGGCGTCCCGGCCGTAATCACCATTGCCGTCGGCAGCCTGTGGCTAGTCGGGTGCCGTACGGCGCCACCGCCGCCGCCGCCACCACCACCACCCGCGCCCGAGGTGATACCAGAGCGTATCGATCACTATCGCGTCGATGCATTGGCCTCGCAGGTGTTGATCCTGGTGTATCGAGACGGACCGATGGCGCGGCTGGGACACAATCACGTGATGTCGGTGCACCGGCTGTCGGGCGAGGTGGTGGTGCCTAAGGATCCTGCGCACAGCACCTTCACGCTCGAATTTCCGGTGGCCGCGATGACGGTCGATGAGCCGGCGCTGCGCGCGACTCTGGGCGAGGATTTCAAGGCGCCGGTGGACGCGGCCAGCGTCGATGGCACGCGGGGGCACATGCTCGGAGAGAAGCTGCTCAACGCGGCGCACTTCCCG
>DASYNV010000028.1:0-10183 GCA_036008365.1 Steroidobacteraceae bacterium
GCGCGATCGCCTGCTCAAAGGGCTCTTCCGGGGTGACCCCAACCGATTCGGCCAGATCGGCGAGCGCGTCACGAATGGCGCTCCACTGAAAGCACAGCGCACGCGGACTGCCCTCATCGAATACCAGCAGCTGCAGCACCGGCGCGAGTTTCGGGGTCGAGACGTAGCGCGTGCGGTAGGTGATGCTGACGCCACCGACATCGAGCAGCCATTCGAGTTCTCCCTGACGCACGGGCGTGCCGGGCGCGAGCCGATCGGCCAGCAGCATCGCCAGGAAGTGCACGCGCTCGAGTCGCCGCCCGAGCATCAGCAGGCGCCAGCCGTCATCCTGCGTCATGTCGTCGAGCGCAAATCCGCTCAGCGCCGTCAACGCCACCAGCAGCCGGTCGAGCGCTTCGAGTGGATCGTGCTGCGTGGCGCCGGCCTGCTGGAACTGACTCTGCATGAGGCTGATCGAGCGCCAGTGCTCGGCGGACAGCCGGCTGCGCGACTGCGTGGCACACCAGCCGAGCCGGCCGAGGTCGGCCGCGAGTCCGAAATCGTGCGCATCGTCGAACACCGTCACGCTCGGATCGCCTTCGCGCGGCAGTACGCCGTGCAGAACGCATTGCTCGCGCGCGCGGCGCCACACCGCCTCGTTGGTGCGCCTCGCCAGCGTCGCGCGCACCAGTCGGGCCTTGTCCTCGCAGCGCTCGGAGTAGCGTCCGAGCCAGAACAGATTCTCGACCAGCTGCGACGGCAGCTCATCGTGCCGGCTGCGCCGCGGCAATCCGTGCGGCGCGCCGATGGTGGCGCCATCGAACGAGCTCGCGCGCACATCCTTCGGCGCCAGCACCCACACGTCCTTGCTGCCACCGCCGCGCTGAGTCGAGACGATGTCCACGACACCCTCGGCGGCGATGCGCGCCAGCCCGCCGGGCAGCACCTGGTAGCCGTCCGGCGTCGCGACCGCAAAGACGCGCATGGTCAGCGTGCGCGGCGTGAGCCGCACGCTGGCGCCGGCCCGCCACGAAGGAGCCTGCGACAACGACACGCGTTCCTGGGCCACGTACGCGTATGGCCGGCCGCGCAGGCGGCGAATCAGCGCCGAGCGCTCTTCGCTTTCGAGCGTCCGGCCGAAGCAGGGCTCGAACTTCTGATTCGGATAGGTGGCTTTGACGACCAGCTGATCGAGGTGGGTCACTACATAGTCCAGTGCCGGGCGCTCACCGCACCACCAGGTCGCCACCGACGGCAGCCGCAGCGGCTCTCCGAGCAGCCACTGCGACGCGCCCGGCAAGAACCCCTGCCAGGCCGCCGACTCGAGCAGTCCGCTGCCGAGCCCGTTGGCCAGCACCACGCGGCCGGCGCGCACCGCGCCGAGCAGGCCGGGCACGCCGAGCGCGGAATCGGGCCGCAGCTCGAGCGGATCGCAATAGTCATCGTCCATGCGCCGCAGGATGGCGTGCACGCGCCGCAATCCCGGCAGTGTCTTGAGGTAGACCGTATCGGATCGCACGGTCAGGTCCTGTCCCTGCACCAGGGGCAACCCCAACTGCCGCGCGAGATAGGCGTGCTCGAAATACGTCTCGTTGAAAGGCCCGGGGGTCAGCACCACGGCCAGCGGCGCGCCGTCATCGTCGGCGCACTCCATGAGACTCTCGCGCAGCGTGTTGAAGAATCCCACCAACGGCCGAACGTTGAGCTCGTTGATGAGGCCGGGCAGCACGCGGCCGACGATGGCGCGGTTTTCGAGCGCATAGCCCGGGCCCGAAGGCGCTTGCGTCCGATCGTTGAGCACCCACCAGCGGCCATCGGGTGCGCGCGCCAGATCCGCGGCGTACAGGTGCAGCCAGGTATCGTTGCGGGGCCGCGTGTGGTGCGCAGCCCAGAGAAAGTTCGGATGCCCGAAGGCCAGCTCCGCCGGCACCACGCCCTCGGCGATCAGCTCCTGGGCCCCGTACAGGTCGGCCAGCAGCGCATTGAGCAGCCGTGCGCGCTGCTGCACGCCGGCCGCGAGGGCACTCCACTCCTCCGCGGCGATCAGCAGCGGCAGGGGATCGAGTTGCCACGGACGGTCGCGGCCCTGTGGATCGGCGTAGACGTTGTAGGTGACGCCGTTCTCGACGATCAGCCGTCGCGTCATCTCGACACTGCGGCGCGCGGCGTCGGGGCCGCCATCGACCAGGTATTCGATCAGGGGCTGCCAGTGCGCCCGGATCGAGCCGTCACGCTCGCGCAGTTCGTCATAGCGCTGTGAACTGCCGGCATAGAGCAGCTGCTTCGAGTCGGACATCGTGCGGCGGACCCTGGCCGAGACCCTCAGCGGCGCAGATCCAGCGTGAACGGAAACTCAGGGCAGGCGCCAGCGGGCTCGGCAGGCCCCACGGCCCTGGCCGCGGCGCGCGCGGGCGTGTGGCCGAGGCGAAAGAAGCGCGCCAGGCGCCGGCTTTCGGCCTCGAATGAGTTCACGGGAAAGCTCTGATAGCTGCGCCCGCCCGGATGAGCCACGTGGTATTGGCAGCCGCCCAGCGAGCGGTGCATCCACGTATCGAACAGATCGAAGGTCAAGGGCGAGTGCACTCCTATCTTTGGATGCAGCGCCGAGGGCGGCTGCCAGGCACGATAGCGCACTCCGGCCACGAATTCTCCCACCGTGCCGGTGGGCCGCAGCGGCACGGACCGGCCGTTGCACGTGAGCGCGAATCGATCCGGCGGCAGACCCGTGACGTGTACCTGCAGGCGCTCGACCGATGAGTCGACGTAGCGCACCGCGCCGCCGGTTGCGCCCTCCTCGCCCATCACATGCCAGGGCTCGAGCGCCTGGCGCAGCGTCAGGCGCGTACCGAAGATCGAGGTGTCGCCGTACTTCGGAAAGCGGAATTCGAAATGCGGCGCAAACCAGTCGGCATCGAGCGCGTACCCGGCCGCGCGCTGCTCGCTGAGCACGTCGCGAAAGTCCTGCTCGACAAAGTAAGGCAGCATGAAGCGGTCGTGCAGCTCGGTGCCCCAGCGCGCCAGGCGCGCCGGCCGATACGGCTGCTTCCAGAAGCGCGCGATCAGCGAGCGCAGCAGCAGCTGCTGCGTCAGGCTCATGCGCGCGTGCGGCGGCATTTCGAACGCGCGCAGCTCGAGCAGGCCGAGTCGCCCATTCGGGCCGTCGGGCGAATACAGCTTATCGATGCAGAATTCGGCGCGATGGGTATTGCCGCTGACATCGATCAGCAGGTTGCGCAGCAGGCGATCGGTCAGCCAGGGCGGGACCTGCTCGAGCGGCGTACCCGCGAGCGGTTGCGGCATCTGCCTGAGCGCGAGCTCGAGCTCGTAGAGCGAATCGTTGCGCGCTTCATCGACGCGCGGCGCCTGCGAAGTGGGCCCGATGAACAGCCCGGTGAACAGATACGACAGCGACGGATGGTTGTGCCAGTAGGCGATCAGGCTGCCGAGCAGATCAGGTCGGCGCAGAAACGGCGAGTCGGCCGGCGTGGCGCCGCCGAGCACGAAGTGATTGCCGCCGCCGGTGCCGGTGTGACGGCCGTCGAGCATGAATTTCTCGGTGCCGAGCCGTGAGGCGCGCGCCGCCTCGTACAGGAACTCGGTGCGCTCCGTGAGCTCCCGCCAACCGTGCGAGGGATGGATGTTGACTTCGATGACGCCGGGGTCGGGCGTCACGCGCAGCGAGTTCAGGCGTGCATCCTGCGGCGGCTCGTAGCCCTCGAACAGGATCGGCTGCCGCAATGCCTCGGCCGTGGCCTCGATCGCACCGACCAGTTCGAGATAGTCCTCGAGCCGCGGCGTCGGCGGCATGAAGAGGTACAGCACACCCTGGCGCGGCTCGGCGCAGAGCGCGGTGCGCGCGATCCAATGGGCCGACTGTTGCGCCGCGGGCCGACGCTCCGGCGAGGACTGCCGCCACAGTTGCGGCTGCGCCCCCGGCCGCGGTGCGGCCGCCGCGCCGCCATCGCGCCGCTGCAGACGAAACTGCGCATGCAGCGCCAGCGGCGGAGCGCCCGCCATCGGATCGGGCGCAAACGTATGCGGATAGTCCGTGTACGCCACCCAGGGCTGTGAGTCGAGCGGCAGTCGGAAACCCAGCGACGAGTCCCCCGGCACCAGGTAGCAACGCTCGGCGCGCAGGAACCACGGGCCACTGCGCCAGTGTTGTCCGCCGGCATCGCGCGCGAGCGGCAGCACATGGCCGGCGACGCGCTCGAGTCCCTGCGCGAACAGGCGCGCCAGTCGCGCCCGCTCCTGCGGGTCCTCGAGCTTCGAATCGAATGGATCGACATTGATCGGCAGCCGCCGCTCACGCCACAGGTAGTAGACCACGTCCTCGAATGCCGGAAAGACGTGCCGCGGGTGCACCCCAAGCCTCTCAGCGACGCCCGCGAGAAAGCGCTGCGCGATCTCGGCTGTGGCGCCACCGTCGCGGCCTTCCTCCGCGATCAACTGCGGCGCGGTCCAGATCGGCTCACCGTCGCGGCGCCAGAAGCAGTTCAACGACCAGCGCGGCAGCGGCTCGCCCGGGTACCACCTGCCCTGCCCGAAGTGAGACAGCCCCTGCGGCGCGTAGTGCGCGCGCAGCCGGTGAAACAGATCCGCCGCGAGCCGCCGCTTGTCCGGCCCCAGTGCCGCCGTGTTCCACTCAGCGCCATCCGGATCATCGAGCGCGACGAAGGTCGGCTCGCCGCCCATCGTGAGCCGGACATCCCCTTGCACGAGCTCGGCGTCGATTGTCTCGCCGAGCCGCTCGATCTCGCGCCACTGCGTGTCGGTGTAGGGCTTGGTGACGCGCGGCGCCTCCCAGACGCGCGCGATCGACATGTGGTGCTCGAATTCGACTTCGGAGTCATCCACGGCGCCGCTGATCGGCGCCGCCGAGGACGGCTCGGGCGTGCAGGCGAGCGGAATGTGGCCCTCGCCCGCCAGCAGACCGGAAGTCGGGTCCAATCCGATCCAACCCGCTCCGGGCAGATACACCTCGCACCAGGCATGCAGGTCGGTGAAATCGGCGGTCGGTCCCGGGGGACCATCGAGAGACTTCAGGTCGCTCGCGAGCTGGATCAGGTAGCCCGAGACAAAGCGCGCCGCCAGACCCAGGTGACGCAGCACCTGCACCAGCAGCCAGCTCGAATCGCGGCAGGATCCGGCCGCGCGCTGCAGCGTCTCCTCGGGCGTCTGCACGCCGGGCTCCATGCGGATCAGGTAACGGATGTCACTGGCGAGTCGACGATTGAGCTCGACGAGGTAGTCGATCGTGCGCGTCTTCGCACGCGGAACGTGCGCCAGGTAAGCGGCGAACAGTGGCGACAGCGGTGCCTGCACCAGGTAGGGCGCCAGCTCGATCGCTTCGGCGGGCTCGTAGCGCAGCGGCACGTACTCGGCGTACGGCGCCAGGAAGAAATCGAATGGATTGAGCACCGCCATCTCGGCGATCAGATCCACCTCGACACGCAGCACGCGCGTGCGCTCCGGGAACACCAGCCGCGCGAGATAATTCCCCTGCGGATCCTGTTGCCAGTTGACGAAGTGCTTCGCCGGCTCGACCCGCAGCGAATAGGACAGGATGCGGGTGCGGCAATGCGGAGCCGGTCGCAGCCGCACCTGCTGCGCACTCAAGCAGACGGCGCGATCGTAGCGGTAGTGCGTGACGTGGTTCAGCGCAACATGAATTGACACGGCGGGCGGGCCTCGTGGTCGCGGGCGGCATTGCAATGATGCCGCAAGCGCCGCAGAGGGCGCGCACAAATGCCACGGCCGGCGCTGCTGACCCCATCAGGGGCAAAAAAAGCCCCGCATAGCGGGGCTCTGAGGTATTGCGCGGAAACGGGGGGGTCTTGTTCCGCGACTTTTGGGTTCCGCGAACTGGCGTCCGCCTCACCCTGCGGACAATCATACCGGAGAATTTTGGTTTGTAAAGTTAACCATTCGTTACATATACATTACCAATTTCACGATATGAACCGCAGGGCACAATTCGCGCCGACCGCATAAAGAAATCATAAAAAAAGGCCGGACACGAGGTCCGGCCTTTTTTGGGACAAACGCGAAAGTCGCGTTACATGTCCATGCCGCCCATGCCGCCCATGCCGCCGGAAGCCCCGTGGCCGTGCTCGGCCTCATCCTTCGGAGCCTCGGCAATCATGACCTCGGTGGTCAGCAGCAGACCCGCGACCGAAGCCGCATTCTGCAATGCCAACCGGGTCACCTTGGTGGGATCCAGGATGCCGGCCTCGATCAGATCGCCGAACTCACCGGTGGCAGCGTTGTAACCGTAGCTGCCCTTGCCGGCCCTGACGTTGTTCAGAACTACCGCGGCATCTTCGCCGGCGTTCTCGACGATCTGGCGCAGCGGCTCCTCGATCGAGCGCGCCAGGATGCGGATGCCGACCGTCTGGTCCTCGTTCGCACCTTCGAGCTTTTCGAGCGCCTTGAGCACACGGATCAGCGCCACTCCACCGCCCGGTACCACGCCCTCTTCGACCGCGGCACGCGTGGCGTGCAGAGCATCTTCAACGCGGGCCTTCTTCTCCTTCATCTCGATCTCGGTGGCAGCCCCGACCTTGATCAAAGCCACGCCGCCGGAGAGCTTGGCAACCCGCTCCTGCAGCTTCTCTTTGTCGTAGTCGGAGGTCGCTTCCTCGATCTGCTGGCGGATCGACTCGACCCGCGCCTTGATGTCGGCGGCCTTGCCGTGGCCGTCGATGATGGTGGTGTTTTCCTTTTCCACCAGGATCTTCTTGGCTTCACCCAGATCATTCAGCGTGACCTTCTCGAGCGACAGGCCGACCTCATCCGAGATCACCGTACCGCCGGTCAGGACCGCGATGTCGGCCAGCATGGCCTTGCGGCGATCGCCGAAGCCCGGGGCCTTCACCGCCGCGACCTTGAGAATGCCGCGGATGTTGTTCACGACCAGCGTCGCCAGGGCCTCGCCCTCGACGTCCTCGGCGACCACGAGCAGCGGCCTGCCCGCCTTCGCGATCCCTTCGAGCACCGGCAGGAGCTCGCGGATGTTGCTGATTTTCTTGTCGACCAGCAGCACGTACGGCTTATCGAGCTCGGTGCTCTGACTGGCCTGGTTGTTGATGAAATACGGCGAGAGATAGCCGCGATCGAACTGCATGCCCTCGACCACTTCGAGTTCATTGTCCAGACCCGAACCCTCTTCCACCGTTATCACGCCTTCCTTGCCGACCTTCTCCATGGCATCCGCAATGGTCTTGCCAATGCTCTCATCGGAATTGGCCGAGATCGTGCCGACCTGCGCGATCGCCTTGCTGTCCTTGCAGGGCTTGCTGAGCTTCTTGAGCTCATCGGTCGCCACGAGAACCGCCTTGTCGATACCGCGCTTGACGTCCATCGGGTTGCGGCCAGAGGCCACGGCCTTCAGACCTTCCCGAATGATCGCCTGCGCGAGCACCGTGGCGGTGGTGGTGCCGTCGCCGGCTTCGTCCGAGGTATTCGACGCGACTTCCTTCACCATCTGCGCGCCCATGTTCTCGAACTTGTCCTTGAGCTCGATCTCCTTCGCGACCGAGACGCCGTCCTTCGTGATGGTCGGAGCGCCGAAGCTCTTCTCGAGCACCGCGTTGCGGCCCTTGGGGCCAAGCGTCGCCTTGACGGCGTTCGCCAGGATGTTGACGCCCCGGAACATTCGTTGCCGGGCATCGTCGCTGAAACGTACTTCTTTGGCTGCCATTGCTGTATTCCTCTGGAATTACTTGCCTTCGATGACGGCCATGACGTCTTCTTCGCGCATGACCACGAGGTCTTCGCCTTCGACCTTCACTTCCGTGCCGCTGTATTTGCCGAACAGGATCTTGTCGCCGACTTTGACGTCGAGCGGCCGCACCTGCCCGTCTTCGAGAATCTTGCCTTTACCGACCGCGACGATCTTGCCCTGCACGGGCTTCTCGGCTGCGGTGTCTGGAATTACGATACCGCCGGGTGACGTGCGCTCTTCCTCGAGGCGCTTGACGATCACGCGGTCATGAAGAGGACGAATCTTCATGGATGCCACTCCTTTATACGGTTGAATTGGATTGATAAAACGTGGGCCCGCGGCCGGATTCCCGCCGCAGTCCCCGAGGGTGTTAGCACTCTCCCTCGTTGGCTGCTAATGATAGGGATGGAAACTGGAATTTCAAGCCCAATCGCGGCGGACGGACCCTGGAGCGCACAACCCAATGGGCCTTGAGAAACATCTAAGTGATTGAAAATGTGGCTTGCGGCCGGCCTGACCGGCGCCAAATCTGAGAGGATGGGCACTCTTGTGATCGCTTACAGTCAACATCCCATGGTCGCGACCTGCTGCACGGCGCTTCGCCGACTGCTACTGGCAGCCGCCGTTTCGCTGATCGGCGTTTTCTTCGTCCCGACGGCCATGGCAGCCGCCAGCAGCAGCAACGACCTCGATGCAGTGATCGACCAGTCGCACAAGAGCAATGGCAACGAGGACTTCCTGCCGCCCGAGAAGGCCTTCCGGTTGAGCGCTTCCGCCGATGGCAGTAGCGGCGTGAAGCTCGACTGGGTCATCGCGCCGGGCTACTACTTATACCGAGATCGCATCAAGATCGTCGACGATAGCGACCAGATAGGCGCAGCCCAGTTCCCGGAAGGGCAGCTCAAGCAGGACGAGTACTTCGGCAAGCAGGTCGTCTACCACCAGGAATTGATCGCCAGCGTCCCGCTCAAGTCCGGCGCCGCGGCCACCAGAGCGCTGACCCTGCACGTGACCTATCAGGGCTGCGCCGAAGCCGGCCTGTGCTATCCGCCTACCACGCAGACCCTCAAGATCGACTTTCCCGCCGGCGGCGCGGCCAGCTCCGAAGGCGCCGGCAGCGGCACTGCTCCCGGCGCCAGCGCCGCATCCGCTACGCGCGCCGTGGCAGGTGCCAAGGCCGGCATCTATGTGTCGGAACAGAACCGGCTGGCGGCGCTGCTCGAATCCGGATCGCTGCTGGCGGTGCTGCTGCAATTCTTCATCGGCGGCGTGGTGCTGGCTTTCACACCCTGCGTGCTGCCCATGGTGCCGATCCTGTCGGGGCTGATCATCGGCCAGGGCCACTCCATCCGCACCGCACGCGCGTTTTCGCTGTCGCTGACATACGTGCTCGGCATGTCGTTGACCTACACGATCACCGGCGTTGCGTTCGCGGCGGCCGGCAAGCAGGTACAGGCCGTATTCCAGCAGCCGTGGATCATCGTGCTGTTCGCGGCGCTGTTCGTGGCCATGGCGCTGTCGATGTTCGGACTCTTTACGCTGCAGATGCCCTCTTTCATCCAGACGCGCATCGCCGCGATGAGCAACCGCCAGCGCGGCGGGCATTTTGGCGGTGTGGCGATCATGGGAGCGCTCTCGGCGCTGATCGTCACCACCTGCGTCGGTCCGGTGCTGGTCGCGGCGCTGATCGTCATCGGTCAGACCGGCGACATGCTGCGCGGCGGTGCCGCGCTGTTCGCGATGAGCCTCGGAATGGGCGCCCCGCTGCTGGTGGTCGGCAGTTCTGCGGGCCGCTGGCTGCCACGCGCCGGGGTGTGGATGGACGGCGTGAAGCGTCTGTTCGGCGTACTGATGCTGGCGATGGCGGCCTGGATGCTCTCTCGCATCGTGTCCGACCGCAGCTCGCTGCTGTTGTACGCCGCGCCGGCGATCGCCGCCGCCGCGGTGCTATGGCGTTTCCGCGGGACCGGCCCGTGGCTGCCGCGCGGCGCCGCGATCCTGGCGGCGGTATATGGCGCGGCACTGCTGTTCGGCGCCGCGCGCGGCGCCGAAGATCCGCTGCATCCACTGACGCGAAGCGCTGAGGATCGGCAGGCCCTGGCGTTCCGCACCATCGGATCCGTGGCAGATCTCAAGCGCGAGGTACAGGCGGCCGCGGCGGCCCACCAGGCGGTGATGCTCGACATCGACGCCGACTGGTGTACTTCGTGCAAGGAAATGCAGCGTTACACCTTCACCGATTCCGAAGTGCGGCATGAACTGCAATCGGTGCGGCTGCTGCGCGCCAATGTCACGGCGAACAACTCCGACGATCAGGCACTGCTGCACGAGTTCAAGATCTTCGGTCCGCCGACGATCGCGTTCTACGATGCGCAGGGCCGCGAGCAGCCGCGCTATCGCGTGGTCGGCTACATGAAGGCGACCGATTTTGCGGCGCTTCTGCGCCAGGCGCTCGCGAGCAGCTAGAGCACCGTCGTT
>DASYNV010000029.1:0-5058 GCA_036008365.1 Steroidobacteraceae bacterium
CATATAAGTGGCCGTCGCCCATTCCATGAGCCTGCTCGTCGCATCGCCTTCGCGCGTTGCCGTACCGCGTACGCTGCGGTTGGCGCAGGCCGCCGCCTGCGCGTGCGTTGCGACGGCGGCGCTCGGCGTCGCCAGCCGGTCCACACTGCCGGCATTGCCCCTCGAGCATTCGCTGTTCCCGGCCTCGAATGGCCGACCGACGGCCGCCAATACCGGCATTGAAGATCTGCAGGCGTTGGCCGCGCCGGGGCTGGCGCTGGCCGAGGTGGTCGTGCAGCGCGACGACACGCTCGATCGTATCTTCCGCCGACTGCAGATCAGCCTGACGGATCTCGAGAATATCCGTGCCCTCGGGGGCGTACGTATCATGCTCGACCGCCTGAGCCCGGGCGAGCACCTGAAGTTCCTGCAGCACAACGGCGCGCTGCTCGGTCTGACGCGGCACGTCTCGCTGACGCAGCAGCTCGAGGTCCGGCGCACCGACGCCGGATTCCAGGCCACCGTCATCGCCAAGCCGGTCGAGACAGAGACCTCGGTGGCACAGGGCGTCATCAGTTCCTCCTTGTTCGATTCAGCCAATGCGGTGGGTCTGTCCGACGCCGTGGTGCTCAAGCTTGCCAAGATCTTCGGCTCCGAGATCGACTTCGTGCTGGGCCTGCGCGCAGGCGATGAATTCGCGGTCGCCTACGAGCGCATCCGCCAGGACGGCCGGTACGTCAAGGATGGCGAGATTCTCGCGGCCCGCTTCATCAACCAGGGACGCGAGTACGTGGCCGTGCGCTATGTGCGACCGGATGGGACCGCGGGTTACTACTCGCCCGCCGGTCGCAGCACGCAGAAGGCGTTCCTGCGCGCACCATTGGAATTCCAACGCATCAGTTCAGGCTTCTCGGGCGCCCGTCGGCATCCGATCCTAAACACGATCCGCGCGCACCGCGGCACCGACTACGCGGCGCCCATGGGAACACCCGTGTATGCGGCTGGCGCGGGTCGCCTGAGTTTCCGCGGCGTGAAGGGCGGCTACGGCAACGTCATCGAGATCGATCACGGCGAAGGCATTCAGACGGTCTACGGCCATCTGTCGCGCTTCGCGCCTGTCAAAATAGGCGCACGCGTGCAGCAGGGCGAAACCATCGGCTACGTCGGCATGACCGGACTCGCGACCGGTCCGCACCTGCACTTCGAATTCCACGTCAATGGCCGCTTCGTCGATCCTCAGAAGGTCAAGCTCCCCGACGCCGGCCCGCTCGATCCCGGCTTACGCGAAGATTTTCAGCGCGGCAGCGAGCCGCTGCTCGAGATGCTCGATCGCTCCGCGCCCCCGAGTCTCGCGGTCCGCTAGCAAGCCGGACGTCTAGTCATGACGTTATACGTAGGGCTGATGTCCGGCACCAGCATGGATGGGATCGATGCGGCGCTGCTCGAGATCGACGGCGGAAGGATGCAGCTGCGCGCCGCAGCGGCGCGTAGCTGGCCGGCATCGCTGCAGGCGAGGCTGCGCCTCGCAGCCGAGGATGCGGAGCAGATCGGGCTCACGGAATATGGCCGTCTCGACACCGAGGTTGGCCTCGAATTCGCACAGGCTGCCGAGCACCTGCTGCGCCAGGCCGGCATACCGGCCAGCTCCGTTCGCGCCATCGGTAGCCACGGGCAGACGCTACTGCATCGGCCCGGAGGCGAGGCCGGTTTCACGCTGCAGATCGGCGATCCCAACATCATCGCCGAACGGCTCGGTATCGATGTGGTCGGCGATTTTCGTCGCCGCGATCTGGCCGCGGGCGGCGAGGGGGCGCCGTTGATGCCGGCGTTCCACGCGGCGGCCTTCGGTGCCGCCGGGGAAGCGCGTGCCGTGGTCAATATCGGCGGCATCGCCAATGTCACGTTGCTCTCGGCCGATGGGCGCGTCATCGGATTCGACACCGGTCCGGGCAACTGCCTGCTCGACGCCTGGGCGCGTGCCCATCTGGGAAGCCCGTACGATGCGGCCGGCGCCTGGGCCGCGACCGGTAGCGTCGACCGGGCATTGCTCGAGCGTCTGCTGGCCGAACCCTATTTTGCGCGTCAGCCGCCCAAGAGCACCGGACGCGAGACCTTCAGTGATGCCTGGCTGCAGCTCGCACTCGCGGGGAGGGCACTGCCGGCGGTGCAGGTCCAGTCGACCCTGGCGGAACTCACCGCCATGACGATCGCCGACGCGGTGCGTGATCGCGGCGGTCAGGGGCTGAAGAACCTCTATGTCTGCGGCGGAGGCGCCTTCAACGCCGAACTGCTGCGGCGGCTGGCCAGCGCCCTGCCGCGGACGCGGGTAGCGACCACGGCCGATTGCGGCATTGCACCCGCACATGTCGAGGCGGCCGGCTTTGCCTGGCTGGCCCACCGCTACCTCAGCGGCGCGCCCGGCAACCTGCCCTCGGTCACCGGCGCGCGCCACGGCGTGCCCCTGGGGGCTCTCTACCGCGGCCGCGCGGTGTAACAGCGCCGTAACGACCCGCGCGGCTACAATGAGGTCATGGCACGACGTATGAGCGTAGTGACGACCCCAGACGCCGCGGATGCTGCCGTGCCGCAAGTCGCCCCCATGCCGGCGGCCACTCAGGCAACGCTGCCGGCCCTGCGTGCACCGCAAAATTTCATCAATCGCGAGATTTCCTCGCTCGAATTCAACCAGCGCGTGCTCGCCCAGAGCCTCGATCCGCGTGTGCCGTTGCTCGAGCGACTCAACTTCCTGTGCATCTCATCGAGCAATCTCGATGAATTCTTCGAAATCCGGGTTGCGGGCCTCAAGCAGCTGCTCGAGCTTGGCTCGACCCAGGTCGGTGCCGACGGTCTCGGCCTCGCGGAGCAACTGGCCGCGATCCACCCTCGCGCCAAGGACCTGGTGCGCGATCAGTACAACTGCCTCAACGACGTGCTGCTGCCGGCGTTGCGCGACACCGGTATCGACGTGCTCGATGCCGAGGACTGGGACGCCGAAACCCGCGCGTGGGTCGAGCATCATTTCAAGGCCGAGGTCGAGCCGGTGCTGAGCCCGCTCGGTCTCGATCCGGCGCGGCCGTTTCCGCGCATTCAGAACAAGAGCCTGAATTTCATCGTGCGGCTCTCGGGCAAGGACGCCTATGGCCGCGACAGCGAGCTCGCGATCGTGCAGGCGCCGCGATCGCTGCCGCGCATCCTGGCACTCCCCGACACCGGCGCGAGGCGCCGCTTCGTGGCGCTCTCGACCATTGTCGAAGCCATGGTCGAGCACCTGTTCGAAGGCGTGCAGGTGCTTGGCTGCTACCAATTCCGTCTGACGCGCAACAGCGATCTGTTCATCGACGATGAAGAAGTCGACGACCTGCGGCGGGCGCTCGAAGGTGAGTTGGCGCAACGTCGCTACGGCGCCGCGGTGCGCCTCGAAACCGCCGCCGATTGCCCGCCCGACATGGTCGAATTCCTGCTGCAGCAGTTCGCGCTGACCGCGCTCGACTGCTACCAGGTGCCCGGACCGGTGAATCTGAACCGTTTTTCCGCCATCTACAGTCTGGCGCAGCGCGCCGATCTCAAGTATCCGGCCTTCACGCCCGGCCTGCCGCCGCGGCTGGTCGGCGCCACGGATCTGTTCGCCGTGATCCGTCAGCGTGATCTGCTGCTGCATCATCCCTACCGCAGTTTCGGCCCGGTCATGGACATCCTGCGTCAGGCCGCCAGCGACCCGGGCGTGCTCGCCATCAAGATAACGCTGTACCGCACCGGCGATCAATCGCCGATCGTGGACGCGCTGCTGGCCGCGGCGCTCGCGGGCAAGGATGTCACGGTCATCATCGAGTTGCGTGCGCGCTTCGACGAGGAAGCCAACATCGAGCTGTCGACGCGGCTGCAGGAAGCCGGCGCGCACGTGATGTACGGCGTGGTCGGCTACAAGACCCACGCCAAGATGATGCTGATCGTGCGGCGCGAAGCCGAAGGCTTGCGCCGCTACTGCCACCTCGGCACCGGCAACTATCATCCGCGCACCGCGCGCCTCTATACCGACTACGGGCTGTTCACCTGCGACGAGGAGATCGGCAGCGACGTGCACGAAATCTTCCTGCAGCTCACCAGCCTGACGCGCACTTCGAAGCTGCGGCGGCTGCTGCAGTCGCCATTCAATCTGCACGAATCGCTGCAGGCGCTGATCGAGCGCGAGAGCGCGCACGCACGCGCGGGCAAAAGCGCGCGGATCATCGTCAAGCTCAACGCGCTGGTCGAACCGCAGATCATCGAGACGCTCTATGCCGCCGCCCGCAGCGGTGTGCGCATCGATCTGATCGTGCGCGGCGTCTGCGCGTTGCGGCCCGGCATTCCCGGAGTATCCGAGAACATCACGGTGCGCTCCGTGGTCGGACGTTTCCTCGAGCACTCGCGCGTCTACTGGTTCGAGAACGCCGGCGAGCAGGAGCTGTATCTCGCGAGCGCGGACTGGATGGAGCGCAATTTCTTCCGCCGCGTGGAAGTGGCCTTCCCGATCCGCCGCCAGGACCACGCGGAGCGCATGCTGCGCGATCTCGATTTCTGTCTGAAAGACAACTGCCAGGCGTGGAAGCTGCACCACGACGGCCGCTACGCGCGCATCAGCCGCGGCAGCGAGCGCGCGCTGAGCGCGCAGTCGGAGCTGCTGACGGTGTACGCCGCCGGGCCGACCGTGGTGGTGTGAGAAGTCTAGGAGACTGCCGCTGAGCGCGCGCTGAACACGCGCAGGCGAAAGCCGCTGGCGCGCAGATAGTCCACTTCCTGCTGCAGATCCGCCGAAGTGAGCGGATGCTCGTTGAGCCAGCGCGCCGGAAAGCGCACTTCCAGCGAGCGTGGCGTCGGCGACAGATCAAGCGCTGGCAGCGCCGTGGTGCTTCGGCCGCGGTGCAACAGCACCGCCAGCCGCAGCAGCACGATCAGGTGCAGCGCGCTGCGATCCCAGGGCGGCACCAGCTCTTCCACGCCCTCGAGGGAGAGCTTGCGGCGGTGAGCGCCGACCAGACGCGCGAGCAGCCGCTGCTCTTCACGCGGAAAGCCCGGCATGTCGGCGTTTTCGAGCAGATAGGC
>DASYNV010000030.1:0-2237 GCA_036008365.1 Steroidobacteraceae bacterium
CATCGCCGAGCGAGAATGCGGCGAGCGCGGCCGGCGGCGAGCAGCAGGCCCCGGCTGGGGCGGTCCAGATGCGCGGCCGCGGGGCGTTCCCGGGCGTGCCCGGGGGTGCCTCGGCTGCGGCGCCCGGTGCGCCTGCAGTGCCTGCGCCAGCGGATGCTTCACCGGCGGCGAGCGCTGCTGCCAACAGCGAGCGATAGCGCTCCACAGGAAACGACTCGCAATGCCCCATAGCACACCGATCGTCATTGCGCCGCGGCCGCGCCGACTGGCACTTGCGCTCGCGGCTCTGGCATTGAGCGCGCTGACGCTGGCACAGCAGCCGAACCCGCAACCACCCGCCGCACCGCCGGCGGGCACGCAGCGCATTACGCCGAATTTCAAGGACGCGGATATTACGCAGATCATCGAAGCGGTCAGCATGGCGACGGGCAAGAATTTCATCATCGATCCGCGCGTGCGCGCCCAGGTGACGATGCTGTCCTCGACTCCGATGACGCCGGATCAGTTCTACCAGGCGTTTCTGGCGATCCTGCAGGTGCACGGCTTCGTCGCGGTGCCGGCCGGCAACGTCACCAAGATCGTGCCCGACGCCAACATGCGGCAGTACGCTTCCAACGACCTGCCCGATCGCGTCAGCTCGAGCTCGGATGAGATGGTGACGCAGGTGCTGGCGGTGCAAAATGTCAACGCCTCGCAGCTGGTGCCGGTGTTGCGGCCGCTGATGCCGCAGAACGCGCAGCTCTCGGCGGTGACCGGCTCCAACATCCTGATTCTCTCGGATCACGCCAGCAACGTGAACCGCATGATGCGCATCATCGCGCGCATCGATCAGACCGGCAGCTCCGACATCGACGTGATTCCCCTGCAGAGCGCGACCGCGGCCGACACCGCGCGAGTGCTGACGACGCTGCTGGCGCAGACCGGCGAGGCGGCGAGCGGCGTCAAGATCGTCGCCGACGATCGCTCCAACAGCGTCCTCGTGAGCGGCGACTCGGCGCTGCGCCTGAAGATCAGGACGCTG
The DNA here is from genome assembly GCA_036008365.1 of Steroidobacteraceae bacterium. Taxonomy (GTDB): domain Bacteria; phylum Pseudomonadota; class Gammaproteobacteria; order Steroidobacterales; family Steroidobacteraceae; genus FEN-1191. The sequence continues at coordinate 1,022 of DASYNV010000030.1, forward strand.
GTCACGCATCTCGATACCCCAGTCGACACCGGCAGCACGACGGTGGTGCGCTACCTGCGATTCTCCGATGCCGAAGATCTCGCGGGCCGGCTCAAGGAGCAGTTGTCGGGCAGCAGCCAGAGTAGCTCGAGCTCCACCATGAGCAAGCTGCTGGAGCGCAACCAGAGCCAGCCGCAGCCCAATGCTCAGGGCAATACGCCCAAGCCGGGTGAGAATGCCGCCGGCGCCCCGGCCAGCAGCGGCGGCAGCGCCACACTGTCGCTCGCCGGCGGCACCGCCACGATCTGGGCCGACAAAGCCACCAACTCGCTCGTGATCACGGCCGGGCAGCGCACGCTGCGGGCCGTCAACGCGGTCATCGACAAGCTCGATATCCGCCGCGCGCAGGTGCTGGTGCAGGCCATCATCGTCGCGGTTTCGGTGGACAAGACCGCGGACCTTGGCGTCAACTGGGCCGTCGATGCCACCAATACCGCCGCCGCGATCGGCGGCTTCATCGCCCCGATCGGCGGCAACTCGATCATCGATCTGTTCAATGACTCGCAGAACGTCAGCAATCTGACTTCCAATCCACCGACCGGAACCACGATCGGGATCGGCAAGCTCACGGCCAGCGGCGTGAATTTCGCGGCGATTCTGCGCGCCCTGCAGAGCGACACGCGCACCAACATCATCGCCACCCCACAGGTAGTCACGCGCGACAACCAGGAAGCGAAGATGGAAGTGGCGCAGGAAGTGCCCTTTCTGACCGGTCAGTACTCGACCACCAACGGTACCGGCAGCGCATTCCAGACCATCCAGCGCGAAGAGGTCGGCACCATCCTGACGGTGACGCCCACCATCAACGAAGGCGACGCGGTGCTGCTGAAGCTGCAGATCGAGAGCTCGAGCCTCGCGGGCGCCACCACCGGCGCCGTCGATCTGGTCACGAACAAGAACGTGATCACCACCAGCGTCCTGATCAAGGACGGCAACACGCTCGTGCTCGGCGGCCTGATCCAGGACAACGTCAGCAACAGCGACAGCTCGGTACCGCTGCTCGGCCACATCCCGATCATCGGCGAGCTGTTCCGCGCCCGCAATACCAGCAAGACCAAGACCGACTTCCTGATCTTCCTGCAGCCCCACATCCTGCGCGATGACCGCCAGGCGGCCATCGAGACCGACGCCAAGTACAACTACCTGCGCGACGAGCAGCGGCGTCTCAACAAGGATC
>DASYNV010000031.1:0-1629 GCA_036008365.1 Steroidobacteraceae bacterium
GGAGTTCTGCGATTCGCTCAACCTCGACGCCATCCTCGAACCGGTCAAGTCCTGAAAAGAGATGGCCACGATCGAACCCGGGACCAGGGTGCCTGACTTTTCTCTGCCCGGGACCGGCGGCGGCACCTGGAGCCTGAAGCAAGCGGCGCGCAAGCCCCTGGTGATCTACTTCTACCCGCGGGACATGACCTCCGGGTGCACTCGCGAAGCCGGGGATTTCCGCGATCTGCAGGCTGCATACGCCAAGGCGGGGGTGCAGGTGGTCGGCATCTCGCGCGACAGCGTCGCCTCGCACGACAAGTTCGCGGCCCGGGAATCGCTGCCCTTCCCGCTGCTCTCGGATGCGGATGAGACCGTCTGCAGACTCTTCGATGTCATCAAACAGAAAAGCCTGTACGGCAGAAAGTATATCGGGGTGGAGCGCAGCACCTTCCTGCTGGACGGCAGCGGCCGCCTGCGGCAGGAGTGGCGCAAGGTTAAAGTGCCGGGTCATGCGGAGGAAGTCCTTGAAGCAGCGCGGCGTTTATGAACCCGGTCCCACGGCCGCTTCGGGCGAGTCACGGGAAATGAAGTCCCGCTCGCGCACCGGGCGGCGGCTGTTCGTACTCGACACCAACGTGCTGATGCACGATCCGACAGCGATCTTCCGCTTCGAAGAGCACGACGTGTATCTGCCCATGGTGGTGCTCGAGGAGCTCGATGCGCACAAGAAGGGCCTGTCCGAGGCCTCGCGCAACGTGCGCCAGGTGAGCCGCTTCCTCGACGACATGATGCGCGGTGTCACCAAGGAGCAGATCGACCGTGGCCTGCAGCTGCCGAGCGGCTACTCGGGCAACCACGGCAAGAAACCCTCCACCGGGCGGCTGTTTTTCCAGACGCGCCAGCTGAGCAGCGTGCTGCCGGAGGGCCTGCCCGGGCAAGGCGGCGACAATGCCATCCTGGCGCAGACGCTGGCACTGCAGAACGAGCACAAGGACGCCCGCGTCATTCTCGTTTCCAAGGACATCAATCTGCGCATCAAGGCGGCGGTGCTCGGTGTGCACGCCGAGGACTACTACAGCGACAAGACACTCGAGGATGCCGACGTCCTCTACAGCGGCATGACGGCGCTGCCGACGGACTTCTGGGAGCGGCACGGCAAGGACATGCGCTCGTGGAAGGAAGCCGACCGCACTTTTTATGAAATCACCGGCCCCGCGGTGCGCGACTGGCAGCCGAACCTCGGGGTGTTCGAGGACATCGCGGAAGGCATCGAGGGCATCGTGCGCAAGATGAGCGGTGATACCGCCACCATCGAGCTGACGCGCGACCATCGCAACGAGCGCCACAACGTCTGGGGCATCACGGCGCGCAACCGCGAGCAGAACTTCGCGCTGAACCTGTTGATGGATCCGGAAATCGACTTCGTCACGGTGCTGGGACCGGCCGGCACCGGCAAGACCCTGCTGGCGCTCGCCGCCGGCCTCATGCAGACGCTGGAAACCAACCGCTTCGTGGAAATCATCATGACGCGCGTGACGATTCCCCTCGGCGAAGACATCGGGTTCCTGCCCGGCACCGAAGAGGAGAAGATGGAGCCCTGGATGGGCGCCCTCATGGACAATCTCGAGGTGCTCACCGGCTCGCAGG
>DASYNV010000032.1:0-2650 GCA_036008365.1 Steroidobacteraceae bacterium
TTGACGTGGCGATAGAAATCATCCTGCGCCCGCACGCCAGCGTCGACGAATTGCATGTCGATGCCCGATGCCAGCGTATCGTTCATTACCGCTCCTCCGAAAAGCGCCACATCTTACGCGGCAGGTACAGGGAATTGGAACGCACGCCGGGCAATCTCCTGGCACCGCTGCACGGTGCGACGCTCGGCGTCAATCGCGAAAATTCTCGAATTGCAGCGGTAACTCGATCGGTGCCTTGCGCAGCAGCGCGATTGCGAGCTGCAGATCGTCGCGTTTCTTGCCCGCGACGCGCAGTTTGTCGCCCTGGATCTGGGCATCGACTTTGAGCCCGGCGTCCTTGATCTGCGCCACGAGCTTCTTGGCAATGGCCTGCTCGATGCCCTGTTTGAGCGAGATGCTACGGCGCGCGCCGGCCAGGTTGACCTCGACGGCCCCGAGGTCGAGGCAGCGCGGGTCGATGCCGCGAGCCGAGGCGCGCAGCCGTAGAATGTCGAGCAGCTGTTCGAGCTGGTACTCGCTGGCCGCGAACTGCGTGATCACCGTGCCCTCGAGCTCGAAACGAGCGCCGGTACCGCGCAGGTCGTAGCGCTTGTCGAGCTCGCGCCGCGCCTGATCGACGGCGTTGGTGAGCTCGTGCAGATCCACTTTGGAAACCACGTCGAAGGATGGCATCGGCAATCTCTGACATCAACGCCGCGCTTTATCCACGATAATGCGCGTCGAGGCAAGTCATGACCAACGAGCAGAACAACGACGATCGGCGTTACGACGCGCAGATCCTCGACAGCTGGCACACCAACGCCGAGCCCTGGACCAGCAGCGTGCGCCGCGGCCAGATCGAAAGCCGCCGGTTGATCACGGATCGCGCAGTCATCGATGCCGTGCTGTCGCGCAAGCCCGGCACGGTGCTCGACATCGGCTGCGGCGAAGGCTGGCTGGCGCGGGCGCTCAGTCGCCATGGCATCCGCGTCACCGGGCTGGACGCGGTGCCGGCGCTGATCGAGCAGGCGAAGCGCGCGGGCGGTGCGGAGTTTCGGGTCGCTTCGTACGAACAGATCACCAATGGCGAGATTGGCTCGCAGGCGGATCTGGTGGTCTGCAACTTTGCGCTGTTCGGCAGGAATTCGGTCGAGGGTCTGCTGCGCGCGGTGCCGGGGTTGCTGCGCGCGAACGGTACGCTCGTGATCCAGACGCTGCACCCGGTGATCGCCTGCGGCGATCTACCCTATCGCGACGGCTGGCGCGAAGGCTCCTGGGCCGGATTCGACCCCGCCTTCACCGATCCGGCGCCGTGGTACTTCCGCACGCTCGAGAGCTGGATTCGGCTGCTGCGCTGGCACGGGCTGCGACTGCTGGACATGATCGAGCCACTGCACCCGCTGTCACAGCGCCCAGCCTCGGTAATCTTTCTGGCGACGCTCTAGAGCTGCGACTGCACCCAGCGCACGATGTCCGCCGCGCCCATGCTGCCGCTCTGGCGTGCCAGCTCGCGCCCGCCCCGGAACAGGATCATCGTCGGAATGCTGCGAATGGAGAATTCACTCGCGAGCGACTGCTCGGCGTCGGTGTTGACCTTGGCGAGGCGCACGCGTGGCTCGAGCGCGCCGGCGGCTTCGGCAAACTCTGGAGCCATGGCCTTGCAGGGGCCGCACCACGGCGCCCAGAAATCGACCAGCAGCGGAACGTCGCTTCGCTGCACGTGTCTATGGAAAGTGGCGCCCGTGAGCTCGGCCGGGTGGGCGTCGAACAACGGCGCGTGACATTGGCCGCACTTGGGCCGCTCATCCAGGCGCGCTCCGGCGACGCGGTTGATCGCGTTGCAGTGCGGGCAGACCGTATGCAGAAGCTCGCCCATGGGAACTGCATGGGGCTGCGCACCGGGCTTTCAAGCCCGCGACCGCCAGGCTCCGCGCTGATCGCGGCGGTTAGCTGAAATCCTCGAGCAGCGCGCGGCGCAGCGATTCGGGCACGGGCTCGACGCTGTGCCGATAATTGGGCAGATCGACGCCGGCGGCGAGAGCCGCCCCGTGCTTGAGGCGCTCGATCATCGGCGCCGAGAATTCGAAGCGCAGAAAGTGCACCGCCGAGGTTTTGACGTCGTTCTCGCGCTCGAGATCCTCGTCGGCGATCGCGAACACCGGCTCGAAGGCCTCGATCCTCATCCAGCAGCGCCGCTCGAAGCCGCGCAGCTCCGCCAGCTGCCGCGCGCGTTCGGCCGGCTCGGGAAATTCGATCAGCAGCGTCGCCTTCAGATTGCCGCCGTCGGGCACCAGCGCGTTGTACACCTCGAGCTCCTCGGCGATACCCTCGGGCTCGAAGATGCGCTCGGCGCGCAGCATTTCCTGGATCTGGTACTGCACCGTTCGCCGGTCCTCGAAACTCCAGCTGCAGTGGTCACCGATCTTGAGCTGGCGGCGCCGGCGATGCTCGATCATGCGCGCGCGCAGGGCCGGGCGCTCGCGCGCGTATTGTTCGAGCGACATCAGATCAGCCGCGGCGAGTTTCTGCACGATTCAGATTCCGTAGGCAATACGCAGCAGTTTCAGCGGATGCGTCGGCGCGCGCGTCGGCGCGAGTCCGCTTTCGATCTGGTGCCCGGCCATCGGGCAATCGCTGGCGTAGTAGTCCGCGCCGGCATTCTGCACGCGCT
>DASYNV010000033.1:0-2181 GCA_036008365.1 Steroidobacteraceae bacterium
TACCTGTCGCCTTCGGGCAAGGTGTTCGCGGTGAGCTGGCAGGCGCGATTGCCACCCGACCTGCAGCAGGTGTTCGGCACGTACTTTGAGCCATTCCGCACTGCGGTAGTGGCCCAATCCGGGCCCGGCACACACCGGCAGGTCACCGTCGTTCAACCGGATCTCGTGGTCCAGGCGGTCGGTCGTGTGCGCGATTTTCGAGGGATGGCTTATGTCCCCAGCCTGGTGCCGGCGGGCGTAGCCCTATCGAGCCTGCAGTGATGCGGACCTCAACATCGGAAGAGGTGGGAACTCGCAAGCGTCGAATTCTCGGTTGGCTGGTGCCGTTGGCGGCGCTCGGGATTTCAGCCTGCGGCGGCGGATCGGATAGCACCGCCAGCTCTTCGAGCGCCAGCAGCTCTACGAGCTCATCCTCGAGCAGCGGCAGTTCGAGCAGCAGCAGCTCGGGCAGCAGTTCTTCCAGCGGTGGGCACAACTTCTCCGGTGGCGGAGCCAATGTCGTATCGATGGTGGTCGGCCCCGGCCCCCTCGCCGCCAACTCGGCCTTCAACATTCCGACCACGACCGTCACGGTCTGCGAACCGAACACCAGCACTTGCATGACCATCAGCAATATCCTGGTCGATACCGGCTCGCCGGGATTGCGTCTGATCGCGTCCGTACTTGGCAGCTTCACGCTTCCGTCCCAAATGGACCCGAGCGGCAATGGCAATCAAATCGTCGAGTGCCTGCCATTCGCGGATGGCTATACCTGGGGTCCGGTTGCGACGGCCGACATCAGCGTCGGCGGTGAAAACGCCAGCGGCGTGCCCATCAACATCATCGATGACACGAACAGCCTCGAGCCCGCAGCGCCATCGAGCTGCACCAACAGTGGCATGAAGAGCAACCTGGGCTCCGTCACGGCGCTCGGCGCCAACGGCGTTCTGGGCGTGGGCCTCTTCAGCTACGACTGCGGCAACTACTGTGCGCAGCCGACCGTCGATCAAACCGACGGCTATCTCTATTACACCTGCTCCAGCACCAGCTGCGCGCCGACCTCGGAAGGCCTCACGAGTCAGGTCATCAATCCCGTGGCGCTGTTCGCCAAGGACAACAACGGCGTCATACTGCAATTGCCGGCCATCCCCGTCAGCGGACAGGCCAGCGCTACCGGCTACCTCGTGTTCGGCATCGGGACCGAAAGCAACAATGGTCTCGGCGGCGTCACGGTCCTGACCACGAACACCACGGGTTACATTACAACCATGTTTGACGGCCAGACCTTGAGCAGCAGCTTTCTCGACTCGGGCTCGAACGGATTTTACTTTCCGGACAGCTCGATCCCGATCTGCACGGGTTTCACCAATGCTTCGCAGTTCTACTGCCCGTCGCCATCACCGACACCGATGCTGACGGCCACCAATCAGGGGCAGAATGGCAACAGCACGCAGGTGTCGTTTCAGATCAATGATCCGACGAAGCTGAACCAGACTTTCTTTGCGGTCGATGTCGGCGGCCCGATCACCGGAATCAACGGGCTCGGCGTCAGTGACTTCTTCGACTTCGGCGTGCCGTTCTTTTATGGCCGCACGGTGTTCACGGCCATCGAGGGCGCGGCTGCGGATGGCGTCACCGGTCCCTACTTCGCCTACTGAGAGCGCCGGGATTGCACCGACTGGCGGATAATGGCCGCCGATGAGGCTGGCCTATCGCTACCTGATTCCCGCTTTGTGGCTGCTCTGGCTCGCCTACTGGCGCATTTCGGCCGCCGACGTCAAGCCCACGCAACGCCACGAGTCGCTCGGCTCGCGCGCCGCGCACCTGGTGCCGTTGCTGATCGCAGCGGTGCTGCTGTGGCTGCGCGACGATCCGGACGGCGGCTGGCTGTTCGGGCGCTTCCTGCTTCGGACCGAGGCGACTTTCTGGATCGGCGCACTGCTGACAGCCGCGGGGCTCGGCTTCAGCGCCTGGGCGCGCGTGCATCTGGGCAAAAACTGGAGCGCAACTGTAACGGTTAAAGAAGGCCACGAACTGATCCATACCGGACCGTATGCACGGCTACGGCATCCGATTTATACCGGCGTGCTACTCGGCTTCCTGGGCACCGGCATCGCCATCGGCGAGTGGCGCGCGGTGCTGGCGCTCGCGCTCGTGATCATCGCGTTTGCGCGCAAGCTGCGGCTCGAGGAGCGCTGGATG
>DASYNV010000034.1:0-1612 GCA_036008365.1 Steroidobacteraceae bacterium
CCGCAACGGCAGTTTGAACGCAGTGCGCAACATCAGGCTCGTTTGGATGGCTGCGTCTGTGTAGCGAGCCTGCCCGCCCTGGCCACAGGTTCCACAGGTCTGCCAGTCTTCCAGCGCTCCGTCCTCGATCCACAACGTCAGGCTACCACGCTAACGCAGCCCCGCTTCATAGGCTGGCCAGTTCTGCAGCTTGAACGACATCTTCGGGATGTGGTGACGGCGAGCGGCGTTGTGTTTGTACGGCATCGGGAGCGCCTGGGCCAACGAAATAGAAGGACATCCTACCATCCCCCGTGGGCCATCGAAGTGCACCAACGCCTCGGCCATCTGTTTCAGCCGCACGTCGACCAGGACGACCCGTCGGCCAAGGCGGCATGATCCCCCATTCTCGGGACACTCCGGCTGACGCCGTTGCTCTGCGGGCCTGCTTGTTTGCCCTAGCGTTACCCATCGCCGAAAACATGAACCGGCGGGAGGGCGTTGAACCACTCCGGACGCGATCGCTCGAGCTGCGCCGCGAGCTGCAGCAGCAATGACTCGGCACGGAAATTACCGTAGAATTGTACGCCGATCGGCAAGCCGTCAGCATCGAGCCCGGCGGGCAGCGACATCGTGGGCAGCCCGGTCTCATTGCCGGGCGTGGTGTAGCGACAGGCGTTGAGCAGACGCTCCGCCCAGACATCGAGATCGACAGAGTGTTCGAGCGAATAGGGCCCGTTCGCCCGGGGCACACGGATCGGCAACGTCGGCATCAGCAGCGCATCGTGATGTTCCATGAAGCGACCGAAGGCACGGGTGATGCGGTTGTTGTTCGACATCATACGCCAGACATCAGCCTTGACGTAGCGGCCCTCGGCCAAGTACATGCACCGTACCATTGGGCTCAACCAGCGCGACAGATCCTCGATCATGACGCCGCGCGCCTTGGCGGTCACGCGCAGCTTGTCCTGCGTGCCGATGCACTGGAAGGCGAAGTTCCACCAGATGAGATCCCAATCGCAGATCGCGCCCTCATCGACCTCCTCGACGTGATGGCCAAGCTGTTCGAGCAGCCGCGCCACCGCGTGCACGCGCTCGATGATCTGCGGGGCGGGCGGAATGCTGCAGCTGAGTTGGCCGGTGCAGAGCGCGACGCGGAGCGGAGGGGGGTCGCGATTGAGCGCGGCGAGAAACGAGGTCTCCGTCAGCGGGGTCGCGATGAAGCTGCCGCCATCGGGAATGCGCGTGAGATAGTCGAACGCGGCGGCGGTATCGCGCACCGTGCGGGTTAGCACGCCGTCGTTGCTGTTGGGCTGCAGGAACTCGCTCTGCTCGACAGGGCGGGGTACGAGCCCACGGGTCGGCTTAAGGCCGACCAGTCCGCAGAACGACGCGGGGATGAGGATCGAGCGGCAGTCTCCCGACGCTGAACTGATCGGCGTAACGCCGGCGGCGATCAGCGCCGCGGCGCCGCCAGAAGAGCCGCCCGCTGAGCGTTCGAGGTTCCAGGGATTGCGTGTGATGATCAGCCGGTCAGCGTAGGCGGTTACCGTATCAATCGCCATCTCGAATTCCGGCACCGTCGAGCGTCCTATGGGGATCAGGCCGGCTCGCAGGAAGTTCTCGACCGTGG
>DASYNV010000035.1:0-6484 GCA_036008365.1 Steroidobacteraceae bacterium
CGAGATCGTAGAGCGTGTCCTCGTACACGGTTGTGGCCGTCTTCTCCTGACCGACGACAGTGTCGGCTGGATCTGCGAGCTGATAGGTCGTCGCCCCGGCAGGGGCCGCGCTCGCGAGCGCCAGGCCAGCCAGTAGCGCGACTAAGGGATCCACCGGTCGACGATCGTGCAGCATGGGTGACCGAACCGAAGCTAATACAGCGACTTAGACTAACACGCGCCGGCATCAGTTCAGATTGATTTCACGGCATGCAACTGCTCGTGCCCGTGGCGCAAGGCAATCGCCGTGTCTTGCTGGATCATTTGTAAAGGCAATCCTCCAGAATTTATACTGCTTTCCGGAGATGGCATACCTCCTCGAATTGCCGCGCCGCGGCTGATGATGCCTACGCTTTGCCGGGTCGGATAGGCGTAGTCGGGTAGTGCGGCCTGTCCTGGAATTTTGAAAGGATAGGTGCATGTGGAAACCAATCGTCGCCATTTCGATTGGAGCGAGCCTGGGCTCGCTCCTGCGCTGGTGGCTCGGAACGAATCTCAATAGCTATTTACCCTCGGTCCCTCCCGGTACGCTGAGCGCGAACCTCATCGGTGGCTACATCATCGGTCTCGCTTCGGCCTTCTTCGCCTCCGCGTCCTCGGTGGCTCCGGAGTGGCGACTGTTTGTGATTACCGGCTTCTGCGGGGGCTTGACGACATTCTCGACTTTTTCCATCGAAGTCGTGTCGCTGCTGCAGACCGGTCGGGGGCTTTGGGCCGTCGGCGCCATCGGCGCGCACATGGCCGGATCGTTCCTGATGACGTTTCTGGGTATCGGCACGGTGGCTGTGATCAGGATGCTGTGGAGGCTGCCCGCATGACGGGCGCCGCAGTGTGTCCGTTCTGTAACGGTCAGGAAGCGGTGCTCGAGGCATCGCTGGCCTACGCGCGATTTGACAAATATCCGGCGGCGCGCGGCCACTTGTTGATCTTGCCGCGCCGCCACGTCGCGGATTGGTTCGAGACCACAGCCGATGAACAACTGGACCTGTGGGCGCTGGCGAAAGCGGCGCGGGAACTGCTGCTGCGTGAATATGCGCCCGACGGCTTCAATCTCGGTATCAACGTGGGCGAGGCGGCGGGACAGACGGTCTTTCACGCGCATCTGCACGTCATTCCACGCTACCGCGGTGACGTGGAAGACCCGCGCGGTGGCGTGCGCGCCGTCATCACCGGCAAGCAGTATTACTGAGCTACACAGCCTCGGGGAGGGCACGATGCAAGGATCGCTGTTGCGATTCTACGTTCACGAAGGCCACCGGCATCAGCATCGTCTGGTCTGGGAATGGCTGCTCGAGCGCGCCTGCAAACTCGGCATTCGCGGCGGCTCGGCTTTTCGCGCCATGGCGGGCTTCGGGCGTCATCACATGCTGCATGAGCAGCACTTCTTCGAGTTGGCTGGAACACTGACCATCGAGGTCGAGTTCGTGGTGACAGACGAGGAGGCGCAGCAGCTCATGCAGCTGATACATCAAGAGAAGATTCGCCTGTTCTACGCGCGCATTCCTGCCAGTTTCGGTGTGGTGAATCCGGACACGGCTGATCCACCTGCGGCTGCTTTACTCTAGGTCAGGCTCGGGTTGGTGGCGATCGCGCCGCGTCGCCTGAAGACATTGATCTCGTCGCGCAAAGCGCGCGCTGCACGCTCGACCGCGGCCAGATACGCCTGCCGCCCGGATGTGCCCTCATCGGCCAGCAGAATTGCTCGTGATGCGTTGATCACGATGCCCTTGCCGTCGCGGTCGATCCCGGCCGATACGACTTGCGCGACGTCTGCACGCTGCGCACCAACGCCCGGTACCAGAAACACCGTATCGGGAAACCGTGCTCTGAGCGCGCACAACTGTTCCGGGTAGGTGGCACCGATCACGAAGCCCACATTGGGGCCAAGCCGCGCGACCGCTTCCGCAACCGCCATATAGAGCGGCTCACCACTCGCCAGTTCGAGCTCCTGGAAATCCTTCGAACCGGGATTGGATGTCTTCACGAGCACGAGCACACCGCGATCCGCGTAGCGGACGAACGGCTCGAGTGTGTCCAATCCCATATAGGGATTCACGGTAGCGGCGTCGACCTGGTAGCGTTCGAACACTTCCCTGGCGTACTGAATCGCGGTGTTGCCGATGTCGCCACGCTTCGCGTCGAGAATCACCGGGATGTCGGGCAGATGGCGCCGGATCGCGGCAATGGTCGCCTCCAGATCCTTCTCGCGGCCCACCGAGGCGTAGTGCGCAAACTGCGGCTTGTACGCGCAGACATGATCACCAGTGGCTTCGATGATGGCTCGATTGAACTGCGCGTAATCCGCAAAGCCGAGTCGATCGACCAACTCCTGTGGTGGATCGAGGCCCACGCACAGCAGCGAATTGTGGCTCAACGTCGAGGCGGTGAGTTTCTCGGCGAACGTCATGTGCTGACGGATAAAGGTAGCAGACGGATGACTTCTTTGCTTAAGTTACTGTTTTTGATATTTTTTCACCGTTCTCAGCTTTCGCCGCCCACCTCCCGCGTTGGGCAAATCTGCATCCTCCGGCTGAATTTCGCCGCTCGACGCGATACCATACAAACGTATGGTATCCGAACCTCTTCCTCTCCTGAGCTTCCGCCAGCAGGCAATCCTGCGGCGGATCGCTGAATTCATTACGCAGCACGGCCGCCCGCCGACCCGCGGCGATCTGGCGCAGGCGATGGGGCTGCGCAATCGTCAGGGCATCGATCAGCATCTGCGCGCGCTCGAGCGCAAGGGCTACCTGCAGCTCGAGCCCGGGATCGCACGCGGCCTGCGTCTGCTGCACACGGAAGAGCTGCGAAGCATCCTGCTGCCGCTCTATGGCCGGGTAGCCGCCGGCATGCCAACGCTGGCGCCGGGCAATATCGAAGAGGAAATCGCGGTCGACCGGGCGCTGTTTCGTCCGCGCGCCGACTTTCTGCTGCGCGTACACGGCGAGAGCATGCGGGATGCCGGCATCGCCCATCGCGACATCCTGGCCGTGCATCGCACACCCGAAGCCAGCAATGGCCAGATCGTGGTGGCGCGTCTCGGCGATGAGGCGACCGTCAAGGTCTATCGCCGCCGGGGAGCGCATCTGCGGCTCGAACCCGCCAACCCCGAGTTCATGCCGATCGAGGTCGACCTGCGCCGCGAGTCCTGGCGGATCGAGGGCATCGTGGTCGGCATCCTGCGCACCGAGCTGTCGCCACGGAGCTGAGCATGGACGCGCGCGCCGTGACGCTCGAGCAGCTCAGCCGTCTGTGTCATGACGGCGAGTGGCGCCGTGGCCTGCGCGAAGCGGCACCCTCGGGTTTTGCCGAGCTCGATGCAAGCCTGCCGGGCGGCGGCTGGCCGATGGGCGCTGTGTGCGAATTCATGCCGGCGGCGATGGGTATTGGAGAGCTGAGCTTACTGGCGCCAGCTTTATCGCAGCTCGCCCAGGCCGGGCGCTGCATCGCGTGGATCGCGCCGCCCTACCTGCCCTATGCGCCGGCCCTGGTGCAGCAGGGTTTACCGCTCAACCGCGTATTGATCGTGCAAACCCGCGGCGTGCAGGAATCGCTGTGGGCGGCGGAGCAGGCCCTGCGCTGCCCGGCCTTCGGTGCCGTGCTGAGCTGGCCTGCGGACATCACCGATAAGAACGTGCGGCGCCTGCAGCTAGCGGCCGAAGCCGGCGGCAGTCTCGGCATCCTCTATCGCCCACCCGAAGCCGCGCAGGAGCACTCACCGGCGGCCTTGCGACTGCGGCTGCGACCCACGCAGAACGGGCTGACCGTGGAGATTCACAAATGCCGCGGCGGCCGCGCCGGCGTGCGATTGCAATTGCCGATGAGTCGTATCGATGCTGCTCTGGCTGTGCATTCGTTTGCCGCAACTCGCGCGTGAAGCGCGCGCCGGCCAGCCGCGACCGGCCGCCGAACGCAGCGAAAAGGATCTGCTCGTCCAGCGCGCGGCGCTCGAGCGCTTGGCGGCCTGGGCCTATCAGTGGAGCAGCCTGATCAGCTATGCGCCGAGTGAGCCGCTGCTCTGGCTCGAGCTCGGTGCGAGCTGTGCGCTGTTCGATGGCCATGCCGCGCTGCTTGCAAAGATCGAGGCCGAGCTCGTGCAGCTCGGCTACAGCCATGTCTGCGCCCTGGCCCCCTCACCCACGGCCGCAGCGCTACTGACGCGCGCTACAGGAGCGCGCCACGCGCTCACGCAAGCGCAGCTGCGGGCGCAGCTCGAACCGCTGCCCCTGCAGCTGCTCGATCTGCCGGCACCGATCCTGACCGCCCTCAGGGCCTCGGGCCTGCGCCGCATCGGTGAAGTGCTGGAGTTGCCCGCCGCCGCGATCGCGCGGCGCTTCGAGCCCGAAACCCTGCTCTATCTGCAGCGGCTGTGTGGCAAGGTTAGCGATCCGCGGCCGGCCTGGTGCCTGCCGCCTACCTATCGCTCGCGCTGCGAGTTCGGCCTCGAGGTGCGCACCAGCACCGCGCTGCTGTTTCCGCTGCGGCGGCTGCTGCTGGAATTTCAGGGCTATCTGCGCGCGCGCGACTGCTCGGTACAGCGCTTCACGCTCGAATTCGAGCACTACCGCCACCCGGGGAGCCGCGTGAGCATCGGCTTGTCGGCCGCGGGACGCGACGCGGCACAATTTCTGACCCTGGTACGCGAGCGCCTGCATTCGCTGGCGCTGCCCGCACCCGTGAGGGCGCTGCGGCTCGAGGCACTCGAATTCACCTCGCCCACCATCGTGCAGACCGACCTGTTCGGCAACGATGCGCAGCCGCTGCAGCAGTTGCAGCGACTGCTCGATCGCCTGCGCGCGCGGCTCGGCGAGGACAGCGTCCAGGCGCTCGAGCTGGCGGCCGACTACCGCCCGGAGCGCGGCTGGCGTTTCTTGGCACCGGAGCGCTCGCTGGCGGGAGGCGCGAATGGCGCAGGCTCGAGTGGCGCAGACTCGAGTGGCGCCGGCTCGCATTCGGATGCGCCGCCGCGGCCCTGCTGGCTGCTGCTCGAGCCGGTACGCATCGAGGCGCCCACACAGCTGCTGCGCGGACCCGAGCGCCTCGAGAGCGGCTGGTGGGATGGCGAAGATGTGGGCCGCGACTACTACCTCGCGCGCACCGGCGAGGGTTCGCAGATCTGGGTGTTTCACGATCGGCGTGCCGGCCATTGGTACCTGCAGGGGCTGTGGGCATGAGAGGTGTTCCTTGAGCGGCTACGCCGAGCTGCATGCCCTGAGCAACTTCAGCTTTCTGCGCGGCGCTTCGCATCCGGCCGAGCTGATCGGCCGCGCACACGCGCTCGGCTATCGCGCGCTTGCACTGACCGATGAATGCTCGCTCGCCGGCATGGTGCGCGCGCACGAGGCGCTGCAGGCGCTGACCGAACGTGGCGACTTCAAGCTCATCATCGGTGCCGAATTCAGCACCGTCTGCGGCATGAAGCTGATACTGCTCGCGCCCCAGCAGCAGGCCTACGGACAGATCTGCCAGCTCATCACGCTCGGTCGCCGCCGCTCGAAGAAAGGCGAGTATCGGTTGACGCGGGCGGATTTCGAGCGCGGCCTCGACGACTGCCTGGCATTGTGGGTACCGCCGGCACAGCCGAGCTCACTCAACTCGCAGGCGGCGTGGCTGCGCGATTGCTTCGACGGCCGTGGCTGGCTGGCGGTCGAGCTGCATCGCGGTGCCGACGATCGCGCGCAGCTCACGCAGCTGTGCGCGCTGGCCGAGCGCTACGGGCTGCCCACCGTGGCCGCGGGCGCTGTACACATGCACGTGCGCTCGCGCCGCGCACTGCAGGACGTGCTCACGGCCGTGCGGCACCGCTGCACCGTCGATCAGGCCGGCTGGCGGCTGCACCCGAATGGCGAGCGGCATCTGCGATCGCTTAGCGCTTTGCGCGCGCTCTATCCACCGGCGCTGCTCGATCAGAGCCTCGCGATCGCCGAGCGCTGCAGCTTCTCGCTGGCGCAGCTCCACTACGAGTATCCGCCGGAGCTGGTACCGGCCGGCCTCACGGCCAGCGAGCATCTGCGCGCCCTGACCGAGACCGGTCTGCGGCGCCGCTGGCCGCAGCGGGTACCCTCCTCGGTGCGCGAACTGATCGATCGGGAACTGGCGCTGATCGCCGAGCTGCGCTACGAGCATTTCTTCCTGACGGTGCACGACCTGGTCGAATTCGCGCGCCGCGAGCACATCCTCTGCCAGGGCCGCGGCTCGGCCGCCAACTCTGCGGTCTGCTACGCGCTCGGCATCACCGAGATCGATCCGGCGCGCACCCAGCTGCTGTTCGAGCGCTTCATCAGCCGCGAGCGCAACGAGCCGCCGGACATCGACGTCGACTTCGAGCACGAACGGCGCGAGGAAGTCATCCAGTACATCTACAGAAAGTACGGACGCGAGCGCGCCGCACTCGCAGCGACCGTGATCTGCTACCGCACGCGCAGCGCGATCCGCGACGTTGCGCGCG
>DASYNV010000036.1:0-5371 GCA_036008365.1 Steroidobacteraceae bacterium
AAGTGCTGCAGAGCCACGGCCTGATGCTCGGCATGCGGCTGGATGGCTGGCCGCCGGCCGGGCTCAAGCACGAGGAAGAGAGCAGCGGTCTGATCTGAGCGCTGATCTGAGCTAGCAGCAAAGAGAGAGTCATGCGTCACAAGCTTTCCGGCCGGCAGCTGTCCCGCAACAGCTCGCATCGTCATGCGATGCTGCGCAATATGGCGGCCTCACTCCTGCGGCACGAGACCATCCGTACCACCTTGCCAAAGGCCAAGGAGCTGCGACGAGTGGTCGAGCCGCTGATCACGCTGGCCAAGACCGACAGCGATTCGCGTCGGCGTCTGGCACTGGCGCGGCTGCGCGACACGGAAGTGGTCGGCAAACTGTTCGCCGACCTTGGACCGCGCTTCAAGGCGCGGGCCGGCGGCTATACGCGCATCCTGCACATGCTGCCGCGGGCCGGCGATGCGGCGCCGATGGCGCTGATGCAGCTGGTCGACGGGCCGGCTGCCGCGGCGTCGGAGTCGGTCAAGGATGCCGGCGCCGGAAAGCCCAAGCGCGCGCGCAAGCAGACACCTGCGACGACGGCAGCAGCATCATCGGAAGGCGCTTCGCGTCCGCGCAGACGCAAAGCCGCCACAGCTTGACGCCACCGGGTCCGCGGCACGCGGGCCCGCGTCGGGTGGCTCCTACAGCCTGCTAGGAGATGACGAAGCTGCGGGCGTCCATCGGCGCTCGCGGATGGTGCGCCGCGCGCACCATGGTTTAAAATGGCTGGAATACTCTATAGAATCAGAGTTCGCGACCTAATGCGCGCCTTCGACCGGTCTACTTACATACCTTTGGGGATCCATCGATGAAAACAAAGCTTGTTCTTAGCGCTATTGCGGCGGCGCTGGTGCTCTCCGCTTGCAGCAGCAGCCAAGATTCCGCGGCTCCCGCCGCTTCCCCGCCGCCGGCAACCCCGATGGCATCGCCTGGCAGCACGCCGGCTCCCGCTGAGAGCAGCAGTGGAGCCATGTCGTCGCCAGCTCCGGCTTCGTCTTCGTCGGGCAGCTAAGCCGAACGCAGGAGCTTAATCAAGCCGACGAGCGACGTGCTCGTGGGAAAGCCCGTGCAGGCCGGAAGCGTCCGGTCTGCCGGGCTTTCGTGTTTCTCGATCTTTGCCATGCATCAAGTCAGCCTCAGAGACAGTCGTAGCGCGCGCAATGACCGGCGCTGGATCGAAGGGGTCTACCGCGACTACCTGAACGATCTGGCCCCGCACGCCACGGGCATTTTTCCGGCCCTCGGGGAGGTCGGGCACCGCGAGCCCGATCTGCTGCTGCGCTGGTTCGGGGACCGCACCGCGCAGGTTTTGACAATTCTTTACAATGACGAGCCGGTCGGATTCGCCATGGTGCATCGGCGGTCTCCCGCCCCCGCCGCCGCCGAATTCTCGATGGCGGAGTTCTTCATCGCGCGTCCATGGCGCCGCCGCGGTATCGGCGCGCAGGCCGTCCGGCTGCTGTTCGACCGCTTCGATGGGCAGTGGCTCATATCCGAGCACATCCGCAATACCGTGGCGGTCAATTTCTGGCGCCGCGTGGTGGCCGCATATACGCATGGCAAGTACCAGGAGCGCATCGTCGACGGCGAGGTGCAGCAGCACTTCGCATCGGGCCCGCAGCGACGTTAGACCAGGGCCGGCGCGGGCGCGGCTGCCAGGGACTCGAGCCGCGGCTTTAGATAGGCCGCGGTGACCGATTCGGCCGCGCTGCTGATCGCTTCGGGCGTGCCGCTGGCGACGATGCGTCCGCCGCGCTCGCCGCCGCCCGGTCCTAGGTCGACCACATAATCGGCGGTCTTGATCACATCGAGATTGTGCTCGATCACGACCAGCGTATTGCCGGCATCGCGCAGCTGGTGCAGCACGCGCAGCAACTGCGCGATGTCGTGGAAGTGCAGGCCGGTGGTCGGTTCATCGAGAATGTAGAGCGTGCGTCCGGCGCCGCGCTTGGCCAGCTCGCGCGCCAGTTTGACGCGCTGCGCCTCGCCGCCCGAGAGCGTGGTGGCGTTCTGGCCGAGCCGCAGGTACGACAGGCCGACATCCATGAGCGTGCGCAGCTTGACCGCGATCGCCGGTACGTGCTCGAACAGCCGCAGCGCGTCCTCGACCGTGGTATCGAGCACTTCGTGGATGCTCCGGCCGCGATACTGAATCTCGAGTGTCTCGCGGTTATAGCGCCGCCCGCGGCAGACATCGCAGGGCACGTAGACGTCGGGCAGGAAGTGCATTTCGACCCGGATCACGCCGTCGCCCTGGCAGGCTTCGCAGCGTCCACCCTTGACGTTGAAGCTGAAGCGTCCGGCATCGTAGCCGCGCGCGCGTGCCTCGGGCACCGAGGCGAACAGCTCGCGCACCGGAGTGAAGAGGCCGGTGTAAGTCGCGGGATTGGAGCGCGGTGTGCGGCCGATCGGATTCTGGTCGATCTCGATCACGCGCTCGAAGCGCTCGAGTCCCTCGATGCTCTCACAGGGACCGGCGCCGTCGAGGCTGGCGCCGTTGAGTCGTGCGGCGGCATGACGATAGAGGGTGTCCTCGACCAGGGTCGATTTGCCGGAGCCCGACACGCCGGTGACGCAGATCAACGTGCCCACGGGCAGCGCCACCGTGACGTCGCGCAGGTTGTTGCCGCGCGCGCCGCGGATCGTGATCCAGTGCCCGCCGGTCGCGGTGCGCCGCCGCGCGGGCACCGCGATGCGCTCGCGCCCGGCGAGATAGGCGCCCGTCAGCGACGCCGGATCGGCTTCGATCTGCGCCGGCGTGCCCTGCGAGACGACGCGGCCACCATGTACGCCGGCGCCGGGCCCCAGATCGACCACGTGATCGGCGGCGCGGATCGCATCCTCGTCGTGCTCGACGACGATCACGGTGTTGCCGAGGTCGCGCAGGCGCTTGAGTGTGCCGAGCAGGCGCTCGTTGTCACGCTGGTGCAGCCCGATCGACGGCTCATCGAGTATGTACATGACGCCGGTGAGACCCGAGCCCACCTGGCTCGCCAGCCGTATGCGCTGCGCCTCGCCGCCGGAGAGCGTGCCGGCGCCACGATCGAGCCCGAGGTAATCCAGCCCTACATCGACCAGGAAGCGCAGGCGCTCGCGCACCTCACGCACGATGCGGGTGGCCACCTCGGCGCGCCAGCCCTCGAGCCTGAGCACGGCGAAATAGTCGCTTGCCTGCCCGACCGTCAGGTGCGTGATGGAAGGAAGATTGCGACCGTCGATCAGTACCGAGCGCGCCGCTTCATTGAGCCGCGCACCGCCGCAATCGACACAGGCACGGGTGCCCAGATACTTGGCAAGCTCCTCGCGTACCGCCTGTGAATCGGTCTCGCGGTAGCGCCGCTCGAGATTGGGTACGATGCCCTCGAAGGCGTGGCGGCGGCGGATATCGCGGCCCCCGCCCTCGCGATAGCGGAATTCGATCTGCTCATCACCGCTGCCGTAGAGCAGCAGGTGCTGCACGGTATCAGGCAGCTCGCTCCATGGCGCCTCGAGATCGAAGTGATAGTGACGCTCGAGCGATTGCAACAGCTGGAAGTAATGGGCATTGCGCCGGTCCCAGCCGCGTACCGCGCCGCCTGCGAGCGACAGGTGCGGGTGCACGACCACGCGCTCCGGGTCGAAGAATTCCTGGGAGCCGAGCCCGTCGCAGGTCGGGCAGGCCCCGGCCGGATTGTTGAACGAAAACATGCGCGGTTCGAGCGTGGGCACCGAGAAGCCGCACTCGGGGCAGGCGTGGCGGCTCGAGAACAGCAGGGAGCTGAGCGCCGGATGGTCCGGAAACACCACCTCGGCGATGCCATTGCCGAGCGCAATCGCGGTCTCGAAGGATTCGGCCAGGCGCTGCGCGGCCTCCGGACGCACGCGGAAACGGTCGACCACCGCCTCGATCGTATGACGCGACTTCGGGTCGAGCTTCGGCGTGTCATCGATCTCGTACACCGTGCCGTCGATGCGCACACGCACGAAACCCTTGCCCGCGAGCTCGGCAATCAGCTGCGCATGCTCGCCGCGCCGCTCATCGATCAGTGGCGCCAGCATCAGCGCCAGTTCGCCCTGCGGGGCCAGCAGCGACTGATCGACCATCTGGCTGACGGTCTGCGCAGCAAGATCGATCCCGTGGCGCGGACAGCGCGGCAGACCGGCCCGGGCGAACAGAAGGCGCAGGTAGTCGTAGATCTCGGTGACCGTACCCACGGTCGATCGGGGGTTATGGGAACCGCTCTTCTGCTCGATTGCGATGGCCGGCGACAGACCCTCGATGCTGTCGACGTCGGGTTTGTCCATGACAGCCAGGAACTGGCGCGCATAGGCCGACAGCGACTCGACGTAGCGGCGCTGGCCCTCGGCGTAGAGCGTATCGAAGGCCAGCGAGGATTTGCCCGACCCCGACAGTCCCGTCAGCACGATCAGCCGATCGCGCGGCAGATCGAGGCTGATGTTGGCGAGGTTATGGGTGCGGGCACCGCGGATGCGGATGGTCTGCATGCGATCTTGGGTTTCCTGTGCGTGCAAAAGGCCAAAGAACCACTATAAACGCAGCGGCGGGATAGGCCCAAAAACACTACAATGGCTGTTCATCTGAGCGGCTTTAAGACGACGAGGCGGAACATGGCGCGTGGCATCAACAAGGTCATCCTCATTGGTCATCTGGGTGCTGATCCGGAAACGCGTGCCATGCCCTCCGGCATGACCGTGGCCAACCTGCGGCTTGCAACCACCGAAAGCTGGAAGGACAAGCAGTCCGGGGAGCAGCAGGAGCGCACCGAATGGCACAACGTCGCGCTGTTCGGCCGGCTCGGCGAGATTGCGGCCGAATATCTGCGCAAAGGCTCTCAAGTCTATATTGAGGGTCGATTGCGCACTCGCAAGTGGCAGGACAAGGAAGGTCGGGATCGCTACACCACCGAGATCGTCGGCAACGAGATGCAGATGCTCGGCGGCCGAGGCGGCGGTGGGGCCGGCGGCGGCGGCGGGGCTGGCGGGGGCGGCGGCAGCTATGCCGAGACGCCTGCGCGTGCCGAAGTCGCCGACAACGTCGGTGCCGGGGCGGGTGCCACGCGCGAGGAGTTCGACGACGATATCCCGTTCTAGCCCCTCGTAGTCCCATAACTCATTGATTCCAATATATGTTCGAGGCGCATCGCGATGCGCCTCGTTTAGCATTTCCTGCGCGGCGCAAAACCGCTACCCTTCCGAGGCTCCCAAGCTCACTTCCATGGCCGCTCGCTACTACCTCAAGACCTTCGGTTGTCAGATGAACGAGTACGATTCCGCGCGCATCGCGGACGTGCTGCGCGGCGTGCTGGGGCTCGAGTCGACCGACGATCCGGCCGCCGCCGAC